>NZ_JBEXYL010000075.1:0-41820 GCF_040630895.1 Streptomyces sp. NPDC005728 | reverse complement strand
TACGGCTCCCCCGGCAGCGCCTGCCAGGGGACGAGGCGGTGGGTGTCGCCCCAGGTGCCGGCCGGTGGGGCGGCGGCGACCTCCTCCACGGCGGCGCGTACGGCGGCGGCGCGGTCGATGCCGTACAGCTCCTCGGCCCTGAGCAGGTGTTCGAGGGCGAAGCCGATGCGCGGGGTGAGGGCCAGCCAGGGGAGCAGGACCTCGGGGTGGGCGGGCGGGTCGGCCAGGGCGGCGAAGACCGGGTGTGCGGCGAGGTGGCGTACGACCGCGCCGCGCACCGCCGCGTAGACGGCGGCCTCGGTGCTGTCGGCGTCCATCCGGCGGTTCCAGGACAGCAGGCGGTCACGGAGGCCGGCCGCCTCGGGGGTCAGGTGGTCGAGGGCGGCGAGGTGGTCGAGGAGGGGGCCGGCGGAGGCGAGGTGGGTGTCGGTGTGGATCGCGGACAGCTCGGCGGCGGACCATGTGCGGCGCTCGTCGAGCAGGGCGCGGATGCGGTCGGCGCGGTGCGGTGGGGCGAACTCGATGCCGAGGGGGGTGGCGGGGCCGCGCTGGTTGGCCATCACGGCGATGCCGTCGGTCAGACCGGCGTACGGCATCTCGTGCCAGCCCTGCCAGGCGTGGCCGGGGTGCCAGGCGGGGACCGGGCGGGTGCGGTTGGGCTCCGCCCGGAGCGGGACCCGGCCGGCGACCCGGTGCAGGAGGCCGTCCTCGGTGTCGGCTGCCTGGACGACGTTCACCGGCTCGGCCCAGCTGTCGAAGGCGGTGTCGATGTCCTCGACGCGACGGGCGCGGAGGAGGGGGAGGAGGGTGCTGAAGCCGAGGTCTTCGGTCACCCGGGGTGGGTAGCGGAGGGCGAGGGCGGTGGGTTCCGCCTCGGCTTCGCCTTCGGCGGGCATCCCGTTCCCACCCGGCGGGACGTCCTCGCCGTCGGCGGCTCGCGGGTTGTGGGCGGGGGCGCGGGCGGGCTGTGCAGCCGCGGCTGTCTCCGGTCCCTGGGGACCCCCGGCAGCGACCCCCGACTCCAGCCCCTCCGGGCCCCCGGCGATCACCGGTCCCCGGTCCGTCTCGATCACCTCGATCTCGACCGGGTCCTCGCCCGCGACCTCCACCTTTTCCGTGTGGCGCGGGGCGCGGTGCCAGTGGCCGTCGGGGCCCAGGGCCTCCACGCCGGCGCCGGTGCGGCGCAGGCGTTCCCGGTAGAGGTCCTGGTAGTCGGCCATGGCGTTGGTGATGGCCCAGGCGACCGTGCCGGTGTGGCCGAAGTGGGCGATGCCGGGGACGCCGGGGACCGCGAGGCCGACGACGTCGAACTCGGGGCAGGAGAGGCGGATCTGCTGGTAGATGCCGGGGGCCTCGATGAAGCGGTGGGGGTCGCCGGCGATCAGGGGGCGGCCGGTGGCACTGCGGGCGCCGGAGAGGAGCCAGCCGTTGCTGCCGGACGTGCCGGGGCCGTCGGTGGCGAACAGGGCGACCGCCTCGGGGCCGAGGTGCCGTATCGCCTCCTCGCGCCACAGCTTGGCCGGGAAGCCCGCGAAGAGGATGTGCGCGCCGAGCCAGATGCCGAGCGGGGTCCAGGGCTGCCAGGGGGTCGGGGTGAGGCCGGTTCGGGCGAACTCGGGGGCGCGGCGGGCGCCCTCCGGCAGGCCCTCGTTGACGCCGGCCACATACGCCCGGACCCAGTCCGCGGTCTCCGGGTCCCGGCTCTCCAGCGCGGTGAAGCAGCGTCTCGCGGTGTCGTCGAGGCGGGCGCGGCGGGCGAAGACGTCCCAGGGGAGGGCGCTCGCGCCGAGGAAGGAGGCCGAGGTGCCCTGGGAGCGGTGCCGCTCGACCTCGATCTGCCAGGCGCGGTCCAGGGCGGTGACCCGGCCCTGGGCGCGGGCGAGGGCGCGGGGGCCGGAGGCGCGCAGGTGGGGGATGCCCCAGGCATCGCGGTAGGTCTCGTTGATCACCCTGGGACTCCCCTTTGCTTTAGGTTAGCCTTGCCTAAGCCATTGGCGGGAATCGTACGCGAGGGGTGGAGACGCGATGGGGCAGGGGCGCGGATGGGAGGGCGCGGTCCTGAAACTGCTGCGCGCGAAGGACTTCGTGTGCACGGTCACGGAGGCCGAGGACGTCACCCCGCACTACCGGCGGCTGCGGATGACCGACGGCGGGCTGCTCGCCGCCACCGGTGTCCACCCGACGATGTGGGTACGGCTGTGGTTCTCCGACGGCGGCCGCCCGCACCAGCGGGCCTTCACCCTGGTCGACCCGGACCCGGAGACCGGCACCTTCGGCCTGGAGTTCGCCCTGCACGACGGGTGTGCCGCCGACTGGGCGCGGGCGGCCCGGCCCGGCGACACCATCGAGGCGACTGTCCAGGGCACCGGTTTCCAGCACCCCGAGCCCGCCCCCTCGCACCTCGTGGCCATCGGCGACCCGGCCTCGCTGCCCGCGATCAACTCCCTGCTCGGCACCCTGGGTCCGGTGCCGGCCACGATCTGGTTCGAGGGCGCCCTGGACGGCCTCCCCTGCCACGCCGAACCGTCCCGCCACGAGATCCGCGAGGTGCCCCGCCGGGACGCGGGCTCCCACCTCGCCGACCGCATCCGCACCGAACTGCCCGCCGTCCTCGACGGCACCCCGGACCCCTACGTCTGGATCGCCTGCGACACGGCCACGACCCGCATGCTGGCGTCGTACGTGCGCAAGGAGCTGGGCGTGCCGAAGGCCCGGGTGCATGCCCTGGGGTACTGGCGCGCGTCCTGACGACGCAGGCGCGATCATCGACCCATGGACGTCACCCTGCACCTCGCCCAGGACCCCGAGGCCGATGCGCTGCTCGGGCGCAGTCCGCTCGCCGCGCTGACCGGAATGCTGCTGGACCAGCAGGTTCCGATGGAGTGGGCGTTCAAGGGACCGGTGACCATCGCCGGCCGGCTGGGCGCCGAGGACCTGGACGCGCACGAGATCGCGGCGATGGACCCGGAGGCCTTCGCCGCGCTGCTCTCCGAGAAGCCCGCCGTGCACCGCTACCCGGGCTCGATGGCCAAACGCATCCAGCAACTGTGCCAGTACCTCGTCGAGCACTACGACGGAGACGCCGAGCGGGTCTGGAAGGGCGTCACGGACGGGCAGGAACTGCTGAAGCGGCTCCAGGACCTGCCCGGGTTCGGCAGGCAGAAGGCGCAGATCTTCCTCGCGCTGCTCGGCAAGCAGCTGGGCGTGCGGCCGACGGGCTGGCGGGAGGCGGCCGGCGCCTACGGCGAGGCGAAGTCATTCCGGTCCGTCGCCGACATCACCGGACCCGAGTCGCTGGCCAAGGTGCGCGCCCACAAGCAGGAGATGAAGGCGGCGGCCAAGGCCGCGAAGACCGCGGGGAAGTGAGCCTCAGCCGGGTGGCCCCGCCCGGGTGGCGGGTCCCGTCCGGGGGGTCCAAGCATGGAGCATGACCGAGGCACCCAGCGGCAACCCCTCCTGGGGGCGTGAGTACGACGACCGGAACGTCCACGCGGGACAGGCCCCGCAGGGACACCACGAGCCCGAGCCGCCCTTCGAGGGCCCCCTGCACGCCCTGTCCCGGGCCGCCTGGCAGGTCGTCCTGCTCACCGGCATCGCCTCGCTGATGCTCGGCGTACTGGTGCTGGTCTGGCCGGGTCCCTCCCTGCTCGCCGCGGGCGTCCTGTTCGGCGTCTACCTCGTCGTCAGCGGCGTCTTCCAGCTGATCGCCGCGTTCGGCACCCACAAGACGACCTCGCTGCGCGTGCTCGCCTTCATCAGCGGCGCCCTGTCCATCCTGCTGGGCCTGTTCTGCTTCCGCGGCCCCATGCAGTCGCTCCTGCTGCTGGCCCTGTGGATCGGCATCGGCTGGCTGATCCGCGGGATCACCCAGACCCTGGCCGCCGCCTCCGACAGCCGCATGCCCGCCCGGGGCTGGCAGATCTTCCTCGGGGTCATCACCTTCGTCGCCGGGATCGTGCTGATCGACTCGCCGTTCGAGTCGATCGCCGTGCTGACCCTCGTCGGCGGCTGGTGGCTGGTGGTCGTCGGCATCGTGGAGATCATCACCGCGTTCCGCATCCGGGGCCGGGCCAAGCAGGTTCCGCATACGGTGTGACCGGCGTCAACGGCATGGTCCCCCGGGTACGCCGAGCGAGCGGTTCTCGCGCGCCGCACGATGCGGTGCGGGTGCCGCGCGGGCACAGACCTGCCATGAGCAGGACCCCGAGCCGATCCCGTAGCCGTGCCTGGCTACGGGCCCTCGTGCTGCTCCTCGCCCTGTGGGTGCCCGGCGCCCACGTGCAGGCCCAGGTGGCGCCCGCCCTGGCCGTGTCGGCCGAGTCCGCCGAGCACGACGTCCTGGACACGCTGCTGCGGCCGCCCGCCCGCGCCCTCCACCAGGTCGACGCACCCGAACGCGTCGCGCCCCTGCCCGCTGCGGCGACGCCGGCCCGTCCGGCGCTGCGCGCCTGCCCCGCCGTACCGCGGCCCCCGTACGCCGTGCCCCTGCTGAGGACGGTGGTCCTGCGCTGCTGACCGCGCCTTCCCCCCAGGCCAGGTCAGCTCGACGCAAGGAAGAACCATGCCCACAGACCCGTACGCGGTCCTGCGCGCCCTGCTGCGCGCGGAGGCCAGGCGCAACGCGCCGCCCACCCAGCCGGAACGGAAGACCCCGCAACCCCAGCAGCCGCCGAAGAACGACGCCTGCTGACCCCGCGGCGGAGGCGGCCCCACCGCCTCCGCCGCACCGAACCCCTACCGCCTCCGCCGAGCCGTGCCGAACAGGGAGCGGGTGATCTCTCGGCCGATCTGGGTGCCGACCGAGCGGGCCAGGGATCTGAACATCCCGCTGCTGACCACCTGTTCCACGAGCGACGGCTCCTCCTTGGGCGGCCTCGTCCTCGGGGCCCGGGAGGCTTGCGGGGGCTGCGGGGCCTGCGGCCGCTCGGTGCTCAGCTTCTCGTACGCCGACTCGCGATCCACAGCCTGTGCATAACGTCCGTAGAGCGGGGATCCGTGCACCGTCCGGTCCAGTTCGGCTCCGTCCACCGGGCCCATCAGGGACTCCGGCGCGCGCAGCCGGGTGGCGGCGACCGGGGTCGGGGCGCCCTTCTCGCTGAGCACGGTCACCACGGCCTCGCCGGTGCCGAGGCCGGTGAGGAGTTCCTCCAGGTCGTAGGCGGAGTTCGGGAAGGTCTTCACGGTCGCCTTCAGCGCCTTCTGGTCGTCCGGGGTGAAGGCCCTGAGCGCGTGCTGGACACGGTTGCCCAGTTGGGCGAGGACGTCGGACGGGACGTCCTTCGGCGTCTGGGTCACGAAGAAGACGCCCACCCCTTTCGAGCGAATCAGGCGCACCGTCTGGGTGATCGAGTCCAGGAAGGCCTTGGAGGCGTCGCTGAACAGCAGATGGGCCTCGTCGAAGAAGAAGACCAGCTTGGGCTTGTCGACGTCGCCGACCTCGGGCAGGTCGTGGAAGAGGTCGGCCAGCAGCCACATCAGGAACGTCGAGAACAGCTGCGGCTTGTCCTGGACGGCGGGGAGTTCCAGCACCGAGACGACGCCCCGCCCGTCCGGCGCCTTACGCAGCAGGTCGGCCGTGTCGAACTCCGGCTCGCCGAAGAAGTCCGCCATGCCCTGCGCCTCGAAGGCGGTCAGGGAGCGCAGGATCACCCCGGCCGTGGCGGTGGACAGGCCGCCGATGTTCTTCAGCTCGGCCCTGCCCTCGTCCGAGGTCAGGAACGCGACGACCGCCCTGAGGTCCTTGAGGTCGATCAGCTCCAGGCCCTTGGTGTCGGCGTAGTGGAAGATCAGGCCGAGGGACTGCTCCTGGGTCTGGTTGAGCTGGAGCACCTTCGACAGCAGCACCGGGCCGAAGCTGGTGACGGTGGCCCGCACCGGGATGCCGTGGCCGAGCCCGCCGAGCGCGAGGAACTCGGCCGGGAAGCCGGCCGGCGTCCACGTCCGGCCCACCTCGGCGGCGCGTTGCCGGACCCGGTCGTTCGCCTGCCCGGGCTGCGAGATGCCGGACAGGTCGCCCTTGATGTCCGCGAGGAACACCGACACGCCCTGCGCGGAGAGCTGTTCGGAGATCAGCTGGAGGGTCTTGGTCTTGCCGGTGCCGGTGGCGCCCGCGACCAGACCGTGCCGGTTCAGCATGGGAAGCGGGATGCGGACCGGTGCGTCCGGACGGCAGTGCCCGTCCCACAGCAGGGCGCCGAGGTCGAGGGCGGGACCGGTGAAGTCGTACCCGGCGGCGATCGTCCGGGCCTCGGCGGGGAGCGTCTCGCTGTCACTCATCTCCGACCCCTGTTCCCGATAATCACCGGTATGACCCGCTTCGCTACGGCATTTCCAGCGTCGCACTCCGTCGCCATGGCTGCGCCCGGAACGTCTTGACCGGTAGGCTTTCCGTGTGATCTTCAAGCGCATCGGAAACGGCCGGCCGTACCCCGACCACGGCCGGGAAAGCACCCGGCAGTGGGCGGATGTCGCGCCGCGCCCGGTCCGCCTCGATCAGCTCGTGACGACCAAGGGGCAGCTCGACCTGGAAACCCTGCTGGCCGAGGACTCGACGTTCTACGGCGACCTCTTCGCGCACGTCGTGAAGTGGCAGGGCGACCTCTACCTGGAGGACGGCCTCCACCGTGCGGTCCGCGCCGCCCTCCAGCAGCGCCAGGTGCTGCACGCGCGCGTTCTCGAACTCGACTGACCGGGACGCGACACGGCTGTTGGCCCTTTCGGGTTCCGCTGAGCGGCGTCGACTGATCATCTAATAGGCATCGCCGCTCGCGCGCACTACGCTGCGCCCATGAGCATGCTGACTCCCCCAGGCATGGGCGGCCAGTACCGGATCACGGGGGACAAATACCCTCGGATGCGGCCTCCCCGGCGACGCGGCAGGCTCGTGTTCGCCGTGCTGGCGTCCGTCACCGCGCTCGGTCTGATCGGCTGGGGCACGCTGCAGCTCATCGACGTGTTCACCGGCGGCGACAAGAAGACCTCGGGGGCCGGTGCCAAGGCGGACTGCCGCACCAAGGCGAGCCCCGCCGCCGAGACCAGGGCACTGCCCCGGCCCGGCGAGATCACCGTGAACGTCTACAACGCCACCGCGCGCACCGGGCTCGCCAAGGGGACCGCGGACGAGCTGAAGAAGCGCGGCTTCAAGGTCGGTGACGTGGGCAACGCGTCCAAGGAGTTCGACAAGAAGGTCAAGGGCACCGGGATACTCCTCGGCCCGGCCTCCGCACTGAACACCTCGCTGCCGGTGCTCGCCACCCAGTTGGCCGGCGCCGAGCGCCGCACCGACGCCGCCCGCAAGGGCACCGCACTGGACCTGATCATCGGCGACGGCTTCAAGAACCTCACGCAGCGGACGGCCGCCGACCAGGCCCTGGTCAAGCTGACCGAGCCCGAGCAGACGCCCGCCACGAAGAAGAACTGCTGAAGAAGAACTGCTGAAGGAAATCTGCCGCAGCAGAGCTGCTGCGGAGGAGCCGCCGGGGCGGCCCGGCCGGGTTACTCCGCCGCGCCGTACAGCCGGTCCCCCGCGTCTCCGAGGCCGGGGACGATGTAGCCGTGCTCGTTGAGGTGGTCGTCGACGGCCGCCGTGACGACCGTGACCGGGGTGCCCGCCAGCTCGCGCTCCATGACCTCGACGCCCTCCGGGGCGGCGAGCAGGACCACGGCGGTCACGTCGTCGGCGCCGCGCTTGATCAGCTCCTGGATGGCAGCGACCAACGTGCCGCCCGTGGCCAGCATCGGGTCCAGCACGTACACCTGACGGCCCGAGAGGTCCTCCGGCATGCGCGAGGCGTACGTGGAGGCCTGCAGCGTCTCCTCGTTGCGGATCATGCCCAGGAAGCCCACCTCGGCGGTCGGCAGCAGCCGGACCATGCCGTCCAGCATGCCGAGACCGGCCCGCAGGATCGGCACGACCAGCGGACGGGGGCGGGCCAGCTTGACGCCGGTGGTCTGCGCGACCGGCGTCCTGAGGTCGACCTGCTCGGTGCGCACGTCCCGCGTGGCCTCGTAGGCGAGCAGGGTGACCAGTTCGTCGGCGAGCCGCCGGAAGGTCGCGGAGTCGGTGCGCTGGTCGCGCAGCGTGGTGAGCTTGTGGGCGACCAGGGGGTGGTCGACGACGTGGAGACGCATGCCCATAACAGTAGCCGCGCTCGGCCGCCCCTCGCTCTGGCATCAAACCCCCCGTCCGAGGGAAAGTGGGAGGGACGGACACGGGGTGGTGTGACTGTGCCTGACCTGCCTGACCGCGAGACCGGCGCCGCCGCCGACACCGGGGGTGCCTCCCGGCCCGAGCGACCCGAGACCGAAGCCGAGCGCCGGCGCCGCCGCGCCCAGTTCCTGCGCGACCTCGCCGAGGCCCGCGCGCTGCGCGAGCGTGTCCAGCCCCGGCGCGCCAAGGCGGCCCGGCTGCGGCACGCCATGCGGATGCGGACGTTCCGCTGGTAGGGAAGGCCGTCGGTGCCCGCTCCCGGGGAAGATCCCGGCCAGGAAGATCAACCCGCGTGGCGGTGTTCACTGGGCGCGGGTGCGTGAGCGCCTGGCAAAGCCGCGTACGATCCGCAGGTGGCGGCAACAAGCGCGCTGGTGGGTGGTTTACGGATCCACGATCAAAACAGCCAGACACAGGGAGCCGAAGACGTCCCCTGGACGCCTTGTTTCTGCCACGATTCCGAGTGGGTGGGCTCGGAGCACAGCTCTCCCCGCCCAGAACCTCCGCCGGGGGGACCCCCAACCGGCACGCCTATGACCAGTGGGAGAGTCACGGTGTACTTCGCCGCACTGCTCGCGCGCACCGAAGACGGGTGGGAAGCGAGCGACACAGAGCTCGACGATGTGGAGACCCTGTCGGATCTGGCCGACCTGGCCCGGGAAGCCTCTCCCGACGAGGACACGGTGTTCGTCCTGATCGAACAGGAGGACGCCTGGTTCGGTCTCGTCCGCGTGGACGGCGAGGAGGACCCTCGCATCTTCGTCTCGGACGCGGCCGCCGCCGCCCGCAGCTCCTACGGGGAGCTGCTGCTCACGGACGAGCTGCTCGGCCGTGAGCCCGGCGCCGACGACGGTCCCGACCTGGACTCCCTGGACCTCGACGGCACCGAGGACGGCGAGTCCGAGGAGAACGACGAGGACGACGAGGAGACCGCCGCCGTCGGCGGGGTGCCGCACGGCCCGGTGGGCGACGGCCGGATCCTCGACGACCTGGGCGTCACCGAGAAGGAGCTGCGGGGCCTCGACCCGAACGAGGCGCTGGCCGAGATCGCCGAGGCCCTGGGCGCCTCGGAGGTCCTGGAGACCGTCCGCTGACCGCACGGGACACGGCAGACGCGCCCGACCCGGTACGCGACCGCTGGCGGGCCGCGATGCGGCTCGCCCTGGACGAGGCCGGACTGGCCGTCCGGGGCGGGGACGTTCCCGTCGGCGCCGTCGTACTGTCCCGGGACGGTACGACGGTGCTCGCGACGGGCCACAACGAGCGCGAGGCCACCGGCGACCCCACGGCTCACGCGGAGGTCCTCGCGATCCGGCGGGCCGCGGCCAGTTTGAGAGACTCTGCGGCGCGAAGCGCCTCCGGCAAGGGTGGTGGTGGGCGACGGGCGGGCGAGTGGCGGCTGAGCGGCTGCACGCTGGTGGTCACCCTGGAGCCCTGCACGATGTGCGCGGGCGCGCTCGTGCAGTCCCGCGTGGACCGGGTGGTCTACGGCGCCCGCGACGACAAGGCGGGCGCGGCCGGCTCCCTCTGGGACGTCGTACGGGACGCCCGGCTCAACCACCGGCCCGAGGTCATCGAGGGCGTGCTGGCCGAGGACTGCGCCCGGGTTCTCACGGAGTTCTTCCGGGACCGCTGAATACCGATTTCAAACCATGCCCCACCTTGCTGTAAGGTCTCCCTCGGTAGCGTGTCCGAGCGGCCGAAGGAGCTCGCCTCGAAAGCGAGTGTGGCGCAAGTCACCGAGGGTTCAAATCCCTCCGCTACCGCTGAAGAAGGGCCCCGTCTCGCGACGGGGCCCTTCGTGCATGGTCCAAAAGCCCTCGACGGGCGGGCCGTTGGCCCTCATGAGAGGCGCGAAGGTTACACTCGCCGCCGGCAACAGGGGTCCCACGGGGCATACAGGCGCAGGGAGGCTGCGGTGACGGTGAACGCCAAGAAGATCGCCGTGTACGTGCTCGTGGTCTTCGCGCTGTACGTGATCATCACGGACCCGGCCAAGGCGGCCGACTACGTCCAGATAGGCTTCGAGGGCATATCGGACGCGGCCAAGGCCATAGGCGACTTCATGACCTGGGTCGCCCACGGAGGAAAGAGCTGAGGTACACCCCATGATCCGCCACCTGGTCCTCTTCAAGCTCAACGAGGGCGTCGAGCGCGACGATCCGCGGGTCGTCGAGGGCGTGGCGGCCTTCCGGGCGCTCGGCGGTCAGATCGAGGAGCTGCGCTTCTGGGAGTGCGGCTGGAACACCAGCGACCGGCCGATCGCCTACGACTTCGCCATCAACTCGGCGGTCGAGGACACGGACGCACTGAAGCGGTACCTGGAGCACCCGGCCCACCAGACGGGTGTCGCTCTGTGGCGCGAGTTCGCCACGTGGGTGATCGCCGACTACGAGTTCTGAGCCACACGCTCCAGAAGCCCCCCGCCGGACCGGCGGGGGGCTTTCCTGTCTCTTATGACCCAACTTGGCGCTGTTTAACCACAACACGGCGTTATCAGGTGCTTGCACACAGTGCACATGTCTTGTGATGCTATGACCGCTTTTGACGGATGATTGACCGATGAAGAGGTGGCGTTGACCGTGTCGGCCAGTACTGCGCCGCCCCAGGACGAGGCGCCCGCCCCAGCCCCCGCCTCACCTCCCCCCGCCTCCGCTCCCCCCGCCCCCGCCACAGCCCCTCCCGAGCCCGAGAGACGCCGCGGCGCCGACACCCGCGCCCTGACCCAGGTCCTTTTCACCCAGCTGAAAGACCTCAAGCCGGGCACGCCGGAGCACACCCGCGTGCGCGGGGCGCTCATCGAGGCCAACCTCCCGCTCGTGCGCTACGCGGCCGCCCGCTTCCGTTCCCGCAACGAGCCGATGGAGGACGTGGTCCAGGTCGGCACCATCGGCCTGATCAACGCCATCGACCGCTTCGACCCCGACCGGGGCGTGCAGTTCCCGACCTTCGCGATGCCGACCGTCGTCGGCGAGATCAAGCGGTACTTCCGGGACAACGTCCGCACGGTCCACGTACCGCGCCGACTGCACGAGCTGTGGGTGCAGGTCAACAGCGCCACCGAGGACCTCACCACGGCCTTCGGACGCTCGCCGTCGACCGCCGAGATCGCCGAGCGGCTCAGGATCAGCGAGGACGAGGTGCTCTCCTGCATCGAGGCGGGACGGTCGTACCACGCCACCTCACTGGAGGCCGCACAGGAGGGCGACGGGCTGCCGGGCCTGCTGGACCGCATCGGCTACGAGGACCCGGCGCTGGACGGCGTGGAACACCGGGATCTGGTCCGCCATCTTCTCGTCCAACTCCCCGAGCGGGAACAGAGAATCCTTCTCCTGCGCTACTACAGCAATCTCACCCAGTCTCAGATCAGTGCGGAACTCGGTGTGTCGCAGATGCACGTCTCCCGGCTACTCGCGCGTAGCTTCCAGCGGCTGAGGTCCGCGAATCGGATCGAGGCATAACCGGCGCACAGGCGCACGGTCCGGAACACACCAGATCGCACCCAATCGCAAGCAGGATCGACGGGTAACCGGCGCGAGCGAATCGCTCACCAGGGCGGTTCCCGACAGTTGTGCGCCGAAATACCGTCAGACCCCTTCTTTCCAGGGCCGATTCGCATCTCACGTGTCGACATGTCACTACAGCGTGTTGCCGACATGTGACATTCTGCGGGAAGCGCGTTTGCCGAGGCTCCGGCTCCGGTATTCAGGTGAAGGCTGCGTTGCTCGAAAGGCATCGCCGCCGTACCGTCCCGCGACCCAAAGGGGGTGGCATGTCCGCAGACCAGGGCAGCTCGAAGGTGCTCACGCCCACGAGCGAGGCAGCGCCCAAGGAGCTTGCCGCAATCGACGTACTCGATGGCGTCACGCCCCTCGAAGCCGTGCAGGCCCCGCCCGTCGAGGCCCCCGAAGCCGTCCCGGCCCTGCCGGCCTCGACGGACATCGACACCCGCACCCTGTCCCGCTCCCTGTTCCTGCGGCTCGCCGCACTCGACGAGGACAGTCCCGAGCGCGCCTACGTCCGGGACACCCTGATCGAGCTGAACCTCCCCCTCGTGCGCTACGCGGCGGCCCGGTTCCGCTCGCGCAACGAGCCGATGGAGGACATCGTCCAGGTCGGCACCATCGGCCTGATCAAGGCGATCGACCGCTTCGACTGCGAACGGGGCGTGGAGTTCCCGACGTTCGCGATGCCGACGGTCGTGGGCGAGATCAAGCGCTTCTTCCGCGACACCTCGTGGTCGGTGCGCGTCCCGCGCCGGCTCCAGGAGCTGCGCCTGGCCCTCACCAAGGCCAGCGACGAGCTGTCCCAGAAGCTGGACCGCTCCCCGACGGTGACGGAACTGGCTGCGGTCCTCGGCGTCTCCGAGGAGGACGTGGTCGACGGCCTCGCGGTCGGCAACGCCTACACCGCCTCCTCGCTCGACTCCCCGGCCCCCGAGGACGACGGCGGCGAGGGCTCCCTGGCCGACCGCCTCGGCTACGAGGACACGGCCCTGGAGGGCGTGGAGTACCGCGAGTCCCTCAAGCCGCTGCTGGCCAAGCTGCCGCCGCGGGAACGCCGGATCATCATGCTGCGCTTCTTCGCCAACATGACCCAGTCGCAGATCGGCGAGGAGGTCGGCATCTCGCAGATGCACGTCTCCCGGCTGCTGACCCGGACGCTGGCCCAGCTGCGGGAGGGGCTCATCTCCGACTGAGGGTTCCTATCTGACGGAGCGTCAGCCACCATGGCGAGATGCTTCGTACCGGGACGCCCCGCACCACGACATGGACACATGGCCGCCGAGGCGCCGTTGCGGCAGCGTCGGCGGCCGTCGTGTGTCTGGGCGTGGCCCTGGCCGCGTGCGGCGACGGAGGCAGGGACGGGTACGTGGCGGTGGGCGGTGCGCCACGGCCGACGGGTACGCCGGGAACACCGACGGGAGCGGTACGGATGGTCCCGCTGGACGGGCCGGCCGGTGCCACCGGCTCCCCGGCACGGGGCCCCGACTCCCCCTCCGGATCGGTGACTTCGGCTCCGCCGTCCGCGCAGGCCCCGTCGGCGCCCGAAAGCACCGCGTCCGATCCGGCGGCTGCCTCACCGAGCGCAACCGACGACGGCTCGACCGCTCCGGAGCGGCCCGCGCCCACACCAACTCCCTCTCGTACGACGCCTCCTGCACCCGCCGCCCTCGACTGGGGCGACCCCACGCGCAAGGAGGGCGACCGGCGCTGGTGCGAGAAGGTGACCGTCGCCTTCCACAACTCCGGCGGCGTGGCGGTGCGTTCGGGCACGGTGACGTTCGGGACGCACATCATCGGCGCGCTCGGCATCGACTGGGGAACGGTCGAGTCGGCCGTGGACCTCCCGGCGCCGATCGGGCCGGGGGTGCGCACGGACCACACCTGGACGGTGTGCGTCGACGCCTGGCGCGTGCCGCTGGGCATGCACATAGAGACGCGGGACGTGTCCGTCCAGTGGAAGGGGTGACCCCCGTCAGGGGGCCACGTCGTTACTAGAGCGCCAGCCAGGCCACCGCGGCAACGACCACCACGGCGACGACGATGCCGATGATCAGGCCGATGCGGGGACCGGAGGAGGCGGCCGCCTGCTGCTGGCGTCCCTGGGGAGCCTCGTCCACGAACGCGCGGAACATCTGGGTGCTGCCTGCGGGGTCGTAATTGCCCTGGGGGCCCTGGGTGTTAGCCATGGCCCGAGACACTAGCGAATCCAGGTGGCCGACCCAAGTGCGGGGCCACCGGGACAGACGGGGGCACCTCACCCACCCCGACCTGCGCATTTACGTTTGCAATACTTGCCTTTGCCAAGTTTTTGCGTCGCACGCCCCTCGTTTATTTGCCTGCGGCAACCAATCAGATCTATGGTTGCCCGAAGCAACGAATGCGGGAGGTGTGTGATGGCCGAGCAGGCGCAGTTCGAGGAGCTGGCCCGTCAGCTCAGTGCCTTCGGAGCCGTGAAACGGGACATGGGGCGGATCCTGCCGCCCGACTGCCCGGCCGGTTCCGCCGCCGTGCTGACGCTGCTCGGCCGCCACGGCGACATGCGCATGAGCAAGCTCGCCGAGCTGCTCGCCGTGGACATGTCGGTCACCAGCCGGCATGTCGCGCACGTCGCCGCACGCGGCTGGATCGAACGGTCACCGGACCCGGCGGACAAGCGCTCGCGCATCCTGCGCCTGACGCCCGCGGGTCTGGAGCAGCTCGACGAGCTGTCCCGGCGGACCACCCATCTGCTCACCGACCGGCTGAGCGACTGGACCGACGCGGAGGTCGGCCAGCTCATCCGGCTGATGACGCGGCTGCGCGCCAGCTTCGGCGACTGCCGGTCCGCCCCGCCGCGGCCGTCCGCGCCCGTACTCGAAGAGACCACCCGTACACCCGCAAACACGTAAGAGAAGGAAGCCCATGGCAACGACCACACCAGCCGGTGTGCGGGCTCACGCCAAGCACGGGGGAGGCGCAGACCACGCCCCGATGACGCACCGGCAGATCATGGAGGCCCTGTCCGGGCTGCTCCTCGGCATGTTCGTGGCGATCCTGTCGTCCACGATCGTCTCCAATGCCCTGCCGCACATCATCGGCGACCTCGGCGGCGGTCAGTCCGCCTACACCTGGGTGGTCACCGCGGCCCTGCTGTCGATGACCGCGGCCACTCCCCTGTGGGGCAAGCTCTCCGACCTGTACAGCAAGAAGGCGCTCGTCCAGATAGCGCTGATCATCTACGTCGTCGCCTCGATGGCGGCCGGCCTGTCGCAGAACCCCGGCATGCTCATCACCTTCCGGGTGTTCCAGGGCATAGGCGTCGGCGGTCTGTCCGCGCTGGCGCAGATCGTCATGGCGGCGATGATCTCCCCGCGTGAGCGCGGCCGGTACTCCGGCTACCTGGGCGCCACCTTCGCCGTCGCCACGGTCGGCGGCCCGCTGCTCGGCGGTGTCATCACCGACACCTCCTGGCTGGGCTGGCGCTGGTGCTTCTACGTCGGTGTGCCCTTCGCGATCATCGCGCTGATCGTGCTGCAGAAGACCCTGCACCTGCCCGTGGTCAAGCGGGAGGTCAAGGTCGACTGGGGCGGCGCGACCCTCATCTCCGCCGCCGTCTCCCTGCTGCTGGTCTGGGTCACCTTCGCCGGTGACAAGTACGACTGGCTGTCCTGGCAGACCTACGCGATGGTCGGCGGTTCGATCGTGCTCGGCGCGCTGTTCGTGCTCGTCGAGGCCAAGGCGAGCGAGCCGATCATCCCGCTGCGCCTGTTCCGCAACCGCACCATCACGCTGGCGTCCCTCGCCTCGCTGTTCGTCGGTGTCGCGATGTTCACCGGCACGGTGTTCTTCAGCCAGTACTTCCAGCTGGCCCGCGACAAGTCCCCGACGATGTCCGGCGTCATGACGATCCCGATGATCGGCGGGCTGTTCGTCTCCTCGACCGTCTCGGGTCAGTTCATCACCCGCACCGGCCGCTGGAAGGCCTGGCTGGTCAGCGGCGGTGTGCTGGTGACGGCCGGCCTGATGATGCTCGGCAGCATCCGCTACGACACCGAGTACTGGAAGATGGCCATCTGGATGGCCCTGCTGGGCCTCGGCATCGGCATGATGATGCAGAACCTGGTCCTCGCCACGCAGAACCAGGTGGCGCCCTCCGACCTCGGCTCGGCCAGCTCCACGGTCACCTTCTTCCGTTCCCTCGGCGGTGCGGTCGGCGTCTCCGCGCTCGGCGCGGTGATGTCCCACCGGATCACCGACTACGTCAAGGACGGCATCGCCGCCCTCTCCCCGAAGTACCAGGCCGCACTCGCCGGCTCGAGCTCCACCGACACCATCCCGGACATGGACAAGCTGCCGGCCCCGCTGCGCACGCTCATGGAGAGTGCCTACGGCCACGGCATCGGCGACGTCTTCTTCATCGCCGGCTGCCTCGCGGCCGTCGCCTTCCTGATCACGCTGTTCATCAAGGAGGTCCCGCTGAAGACGCAGGGCGCGCTCGCCCAGGCCGCCGACGTCAAGGCCCCGGCCGCCGCCCCCGTCGAGAACACCGTGGAGCAGCCCGTGCGGGAACCCGCCCAGGAGAACGTGCCCAGCTGGGCCCAGCCGGTCGTCTCGGCGGACGGCTCCCCCGAGGCGCCGGCCACCGCCACCGCCACCGCCGTCCAGCAGCTCACCGCTGTCGCCACGGTGGCCGGGCCCGGCACCGGCGGCCACGGCGGCACCCCGGTCCACGGCTTCGTCCGCGGCGCCGAGAGCGCCCCGGTCCCGCAGGCCGCGGTCACGCTGATCTCCCTCTCCGGCCGCCAGCTGGGCCGCTCGGTCGCCCAGGCCGACGGTTCCTACGGGCTGGACGCGCCGGGCGCGGGCTCGTACGTGCTGATCGCCTCCGCCGACGGCTACCAGCCGCAGGCCTCCACGGTCGTGGTGGGCGAGGAGCCGCTGGCGTACGACATCCTGCTCAGCGGCACCAGCGGACTGAGCGGTGTGGTCCGGGCGGCCGGGAACGCGCTGCCGGTCAAGGACGCGATGGTGATCGTCACCGATGTGCGCGGGGACCTGCTGGCCACCGCGGCCAGTGGTGAGCAGGGCGAGTTCGCCTTCACCGAGCTGGTGCCGGGCGTGGTGACCGTCGCGGTGAACGCGGCCGGATACCGTCCGCGCGCCCTGCCGGTCGAGATCGGCGCCACCGGTGTCACCCGGATCGAGGTCGACCTCGACGCGGGCGCCCAGCTGCAGGGTGTCGTACGGGCCCCGCACGGCCCGCTGGCCGACGCCCGAGTGACCCTCGTGGACGCGGCGGGCAACGTGGTCGGCACGGCCACCACCGGGACGGACGGGGCGTACGCCTTCACCGACCTGGACAACGGCGACTACACCGTCATCGCGACGGGCTACCCGCCGGCGGCCACCGCGCTGTCCGTCTTCGGCCGCGGAGTCGACGGCCACGACATCGCACTCGCCCACCCCGGCGAGTAGTACACCCCGGCCCGTGGTGCGCGCACCGCCATGCGCGCACCACGGGCCGGTTTCATACGACCAATTTGTAAGCCTTTGTAATTCCTTGCAGGGAGAAAAACGGGATGGGACTGACCGCGAGGATCCGTACCCGGGACGGATGGGCCGTGTCGCACTCGGTCGTCACGGTGACGGACATGACCGGTACTCAGGTGCTGCGGGCCGAGGCGGACGCCGAGGGGGCCGTGCGGGACACCACCGAGCTGGCGCCGGGGGCGTACACGGTGATCGTGACCGCCGTCGGATACGCGCCCGCCGCCTCCAGCGCGATCGTCACCGCCAGTGGGCGGGCCGAGGTCGGCACGGTGACGCTGGCCCGGCAGGGCGGCGCCGAACTGCCGCCGCCCGGCCCGTGGACCATCGACCCGGTGCACTCCTCGGTCGCCGCCGTCGCCCAGCACCTGGGGATCTCCAGCGTGCACGGCCGGTTCGCGGAGTTCGGCGGGGCCATCGAGATCGCCCCGGACGACGTCACCAAGTCCCGCGTGGAAGCGGTCATCCGGGCCGCGTCCGTCGACACCGGCAACGGGATGCGCGACACGCACCTGCGGTCCGCGGACTTCCTCGACGTCGAACGGCACCCGGAGATCACCTTCCGCTCGACCGGCCTGAGCCAGGCCGGCCCGGACCGCTGGACGGTCCACGGCGAGCTGGCGATGCACGGGGTCGTACGGCCCGTCGACCTCGACCTGGCCTACCTCGGCACCGGGGCCGACCCGTGGGGCGGCACCCGCGCCGCCTTCCGTGCGACCACCGAACTGCACCGCGAGGACTTCGCGATGAACTACAACCAGGTCCTCCAGGCGGGCATCGCCGCCATCGGTACGACCCTCAGGGTCGAGCTGGACATTCAGGCGGTCCAGGGCGATTCCCTGCCCGCGGGGGAGTGACGTCCGGCCGACACCCTGCCACCGGGCTGCTTCCGCCGCCCGGTGGACCATGGTCAAATGGAACCGCAGGAAGCGGAACCCAGACCATCGCCCGCCCGCCCGGTGAGAGTGCCGTGACCTTCCTCCCGCGTCCGTACACACCCCGCGACCTGCCCGGCCGCACGCTGCTCACGCTGCCCCCGGAAGTCGATCTGTGCACCGCACCCCGTCTCTACGCCCGGATCGTCTCGGTCGCCCGCGCCCGGCGGCTGCGTCTGCTCGTACTGGACCTGACCCGCACCCGGTTCATGGACTCCCAGGGCGCCCATCTGATCCACGACGTGCGCCGGCTGCTGTGCCCGCCCACCGAGGTCCGGGTGGCCGCCCTCCCGGAAGGCCTGCCGAGCCGCGTGCTCATACTGACCGGAGTGCGCCGGGACGTCCCGGTGTACGACGACTGCGCCGCGGCGCTGACATCCTGAGCCTGTGCCCGACAGGGTCAGGCTGACCGGGCCGCATGCGCTCTAGGCTGCGGTCATGGCACCCGACATCGCGACGAACACCCGTGTATCGCAGGCCGAACTGCTGGACTTCGTACGCCCCCGCCACCGCGCCGTCCTGCTCACCCGTCGCACCGACGGCAGCCCCCAGGCCTCCCCGCTGACCTGCGGGGTCGACGACTCGGGCCGGATCGTGGTCTCCACCTATCCCGAGCGGGCCAAGACCCGCAACGCCAAGCGCGACCCGCGGGTCAGCCTGATCGTCCTGAGCGACGAGTGGAACGGCCCCTGGGTCCAGATCGACGGGACCGCCGAGGTCGTCGACAGCCCCGACTCCGTCGAGCCCCTGGTGGAGTACTACCGCAACATCGCCGGCGAACACCCCGACTGGGACGAGTACCGCGAGGCGATGGTCAAGCAGGGCAAGTCCATCATCCGCGTGACACCGGAGCGGTGGGGACCGGTGGCGACCGGTGGCTTCCCGGCGCGGCTGGCCGCGGACTAGCCGCGCTCGACCATCGCCTCGATCCCGGCGACCAGCAGGTCCAGGGCGAAGGTGAAGTCACGGTCCATCATCTCGGCGACCGTGTCCCCGCCGCGGGCGTCCATGATCTCCTGGGACTCCTGGAGATAGTCCGCTGTCTCGGGGTCCTCCCGGGCCGAACTCATGGCCTGCTGGAAGTAGTCGTCCGGGGTCAGTCCGGAGTCCGCGATCCGGGCCATGAACTGGCCTTCCACCGTGCCGTAGCCGTACACGAACTGGAACACGGCCGAGATGGCGCTCGTCACCCGGCGCGCGGGCAGCCCGGCGCCGCGGACGACGCGCTGCACGCTGCGGGAGAAGGCGAGCGCGTTGGGGCCGATGTTCAGGTACCGGCCGGCCAGCGGCGACAGCCAGGGGTGGCGCACCAGCAGCGCCCGGTACTCGGCGGCCAGCGCCCGCAGCTGCTCCCGCCAGTCGGCCTCGTCCCCGGCGGCGGGCAGCCGCAGCTCGCCGTAGGCCGCGTCCAGGGCGAGTTCGAGCAGGTCGTCCTTGGTGTCCACGTACCAGTACAGGGACATCGCGGTGACGTTCAGCTCACCGGCGAGCCGCCGCATGGAGACCTTCGCGAGGCCTTCGGCATCCAGCAGCCGTACGCTCACGGCGGTGATCCGCTCCCGGTCGAGCCCCGAGGGCTGTGCACTGCGCCCACCGCGCCGCGCGGTCCCCTCCAACCACACACTGGCCCGCACCGACCCCGCATCACCCTTCGCCATCGAGGCACCTCTCTGGAGTTTCGGCCACTTCTCAAGATGCTAGGAGTACAGCCAACCTAGGGGCGCGGGGAACTGCGCGACCAGCCACAACGCACCCGCAGCCACACGAATGCCATCCCCCGAGCTGTCAGGCGGCCATCCGCTCCGCCCGCCGCAAAAGCCCCGCTGCCACCAGTCCCCCCACCAGCACAGCAACAGCCCCCACCAACTGCCCGGCCCCCAACCCAGCCGACAGAGACTCCCCCGAGGCAACGGAAGAGCTGAGCACAGCCCCCAGAACGGCAACCCCCAGCCCGTTGCCGAACTCAGCAAGCGTTCCGTTGATCCCGGCCCCCACCCCCGCCCTCTCCGGAGGAATCGCACTCATGATCGCGTGCGCCATCGCAGGGTTGGCAAGGGCGCATCCCACCCCGATCAGCAACAGCCCGATCAGAGCCCCCGCGTATCCGCCGGAGGCAAGCGCGATGGACACCAGCCCCGACGACATCAGCACCATCCCGAGCGCGATCGACACCGGAGTCCCCAGCTTCTGAACCCACTTCGCCGACAGCCCGGAGAAGTTGAGCACCACCACGGCCAGGGCCAGCGGAGCGGTCCGCAGACCCGCCTCCAGAGGGCCGTACCCGAGTACGGACTGGAGGTGCTGGGTCAGCAGGAACAGCGCCCCGCCCATCCCGAAGGTGATGAGCACCGCCCCGGCGACCGCCCCGGTGAACCTGCGGTCGCGGAAGAAGTGCAGGTCGAGCATCGGCTCCTCGACCCGGCTCTCCCAGTACGCGAACAGACCGAGCACCCCGACCGCCACGGCCGCCGTACCGAGTACCCGCGGCGAGGTCCAGCCGTGCTCCGGACCGGAGATGATCGCGAACACGAGGGCGGCCATACCGACGGTCGACAGCAGCGCGCCGAGCAGGTCGGGGCGGTCGCCGCGGCCCGGGGGTCCGGAGGGCGTCCTCCGGGAAGGTGCGGCCTTGGACTCGGGTACGAGGGCCGCGACCGCGACCAGGCCCAGCGCCACGACCGGGAGGTTGATCAGGAAGATCGCGCCCCACCAGAAGTGGTTCAGCAGGAAGCCACCGATGAGCGGTCCGGTCGCGAAGCCCAGCGCGTTGACCGCGCTCCAGATGCCGATCGCCTTCGGCTGCTCCTCGGGCGCGAAGATCTGCATCGCCACGGCGAGCGTGGTGGTGACGAGCAGTGCGCCGCCTATGCCCATGCCGGCCCGGGCGGCGATCAGCTGGCCGGTGGAGCCGGCGAGTCCGGCCGCCACGGAGCCGATGCCGAACAGGGCGAGCCCCGCGAGCAGCATCTTCTTGCGGCCGTAGCGGTCGGCGGCGCTGCCCGCGGTGAGCAGCAGCCCTGACTGCACCAGGGAGTAGGCGTTGATCATCCACTGGATGTCGGAGGTGGCCGCGTGCAGCTCGCGGGTCAACGAGGGGATGGCGACATTCAGGACCGTGTTGTCGAGCAGCACGGTGAGCTGGGCGAGACAGATGACACCGAGGATCAGCCAGCGCTGGGGGTGACCTTGGGAAACCGACATGCTGTACACCGTATAGGTGGAGCTATACGGTGTATAGCGACTTTCTGTCAGCTGCTCTGCGTGAGGTCGTAGAAGGTGGCCGAACCGACCTTCACCTTCTTGAAGTTGCTCTCGACCCACGAGGTGATCTGGGACGCCGTACCGCTGTCGCTGCCTCCCATGCCACCGCCCATGCCGCCGCCGGCGATGAAGTAGTGGATCTTTCCGTCCGTCACGTACTTCTTGAACTCGGCCAGCGTCGGGGACGGGTCGGTGCCGTTGAAGCCGCCGATCGCCATCACCGGGTCACCGGTGGCCAGCTGGTAGCTCGCGGCGTTCTGGGAGCCGATCGAGGCGGCGACCCAGGTGTACGTGCCCGCGTTCTTCTCCAGCAGCTTCTTGGCCGCGGAGCTGACGTTCGCGCCGTTCACCAGGCCGCCGGCGCCACCGCCGCCGCCCATCCGGCTGCCTTCGCCCGTCTGACCGCCACCGGGGAAGCCGTTGCCGTTCTGCTGGTTCTGGCCCTGCCCCTGGCCCTGGCCGCCCTGGCTGTTGCCGTTCTGACCCGGCATGCCGCCGCCCGGGAAGCCCTGGCCCTGACCCGGCACGGTCCCGTTGCCGTTCTGCCGGCCCTGCTGGTTCTGCTGGTTCTGCTGGCCCTGGCCCGGCGTGCCGGCGCCGAAGCCGCCGCGCATTCCGCCGCCGTTGCCGCCACCCGGACGACCGCCGCCGAAGCCCATCATGCTCGCGCCCGCCGGTCCCGCCGTCGGGATGGAACCCGTGTGCGCGGAGTTCACCGTGCTGAGGGTGTACGCCGTCGGACCGGCCAGCGCGGCCACCAGGCCCACCGCCGCCGCGCCGAGGGCGAGCTGCCGCGAGATGCGGCCCGCGAAGACCAGGCCGAACGCGGCCGCGAGCCCGCCGACCAGGACCAGCCACTTCAGCCAGGGCAGGTAACCGGAGGTGCGGTTGAGCAGGACGTAGCCCCAGGCGGCCGCGGCCACCACGGCGGCGGCCAGCGTGAGCGACGCCCAGGTCTCCTTCCGCTTCTCCCACAGCAGCCCGGCGCCCATGCCGGTGACGGCCGCGATGTAGGGGGCGAGGGCCACCGTGTAGTACTGGTGGAAGATGCCCGCCATGTAGCTGAAGACCACCATGGTGATCAGCAGCGAGCCGCCCCACACCAGGAACGACGCACGGGTGACGGACGTACGCCGTGCCTTGCGGGTCGCCCACAGGCCGGCGCCCAGCAGGATCAGGGCCGCCGGGATCAGCCAGGAGATCTGGCTGCCGATCTCGGAGTTGAACATCCGGTCCCAGCCGGTCTCGCCCCACTGCCCGCCGCTGCCGTTGCCGCCGCCGGGGACGACGCTGCCGGTCTCGTCGCCGCTGATCCGGCCGAGGCCGTTGTAGCCGAAGGTCAGCTCCAGGAAGCTGTTGTTCTGCGAACCGCCGATGTAGGGGCGCGAGGAGGCCGGCCACAGCTCGACGATCGCGACCCACCAGCCGCCCGCGACGATCAGCGCGAGGGTCGCGAGACCCAGCTGCACCAGCCGCTTGCGCAGCCGCACCGGACCGCAGACGGCGTAGACGATCGCCAGCGGCGGCAGGATCAGGAACGCCTGGAGCGTCTTGGCGAGGAACGCGAAACCGATCGCGGCACCTGCCCACACCAGCCACCCGGTCCGCCCGTCCTCCACGGCACGCACGACGAAGTAGCAGGCCAGCGACATCAGCAGGGCCAGCAGCGCGTCCGGGTTGTTGAACCGGAACATCAGCGCCGCGACGGGGGTCGGCGCGAGCACCGCGCCGGCGACCAGACCGGCCGCCGGGCTGAACCGGCGCCGGACACCCGCGTACACGACCGCCACCGTGCCGACGCCCATCAGGACCTCGGGCGCGAGGATCGCCCACGAGTTCAGGCCGAAGATCCTGACCGACAGCTCCATCGGCCACATGAACGCGGACGGCTTGTCGACGGTGATGGCGTTGCCCGCGTCCAGCGAGCCGAAGAAGAACGCCTTCCAGGACTTGCTGCCCGCCTGGACGGCCGCCGAGTAGAAGGAGTTGGCGTATCCGGAGGCGCTCAGGTTGTACAGATAGGTGACGAGGGTGACGGCCAGCAGACCGAGGAAGGCCGGGCGCGCCCAGCGCGGGTCCTCGGGGCGGCCGCGCCACAGTCTCCGTACGAAGGGCTGCCGGGGCTCACCGGACTCGGGGGCCTGCGGAGGCGCCGTGGGCGGCGGTCCCCAGGTCGCGGGGGTGTCCTGCTGGGCGGGCTGGTCGTAGTGGGTGGTCATCGGGGGTCCCCCGGGTCGGTGTCGTGAGGGCGCACCGGCTGCAACCGCATGGTGGCGTCCCTCCAGCTGCCGTCCGCGGCTTCACCGGCGCGGACCTGGGTGGTCTGGTACGGGTCGTACGAGGAGTACGGCACCGGGCGCTGCGGGAGGGGTGCGTACGGAGCCGTCGTGCTGTACGTGGGCGAGGAAGGGGTGTACGTGGGCGACGACGGGGTGTGCGCGGCGACCACCGTCGAGCCGCCGGACTCGCGGCGGTCCGGGAACACCCAGGCACGGAAGAGCAGGAACCGCAGGACGGTCGCCGCGAGGTTGGCGGCGATGAGCACGGCCAGTTCGGTGGAGTGCGCCGGGTTGCCGGTGGCCGCGTTCAGGGCGGCCAGGGAGCCGCTGGTCAGGGCGAGTCCGATGCCGAAGACGACCAGGCCCTGCGCCTGGTGCCGTACGGCTCCGCCCCGGCCGCGCACCCCGAAGGTCAGCCGGCGGTTGGCGGCCGTGTTGGCGACGGCCGAGACGAGCAGGGCGAGCGCGTTGGCGACCTGCGAGCCGGAGAACTGCCGGAAGACGGTGTAAAGGAGGAGGTAGAAGAGGGTCGACAGGGCGCCGACCGCGCAGAATCCGACCAGCTGGCGGGCCAGCCCCTTGGGCACGTCCTGGATCTCGCGGTCGCGCGGGTCGTCGCCGAAGGGCCGGGTGAGCCGGTCCAGCGCCAGCGAACCGGTGGCCAGGGCCCTGCCGATGCGCCACACGCCCTTGAGGTCGTCGGTGGCCGTCTTCACGATGTGCACAGTGGAGTCCGGGTCGTCGACCCAGTCGACCGGCACCTCGTGGATCCTGAGCCCCGCCCGCTCGGCGAGCACCAGCATCTCGGTGTCGAAGAACCAGCCGGTGTCCTCCACCAGCGGCAGCAGCACCTGGGCGACATCGCGGCGGATGGCCTTGAAGCCGCACTGCGCGTCGGAGAAGCGGGCCTGCAGCGAGCCGCGCAGGATCATGTTGTAGGCGCGGCTGATGAACTCCCGCTTGGGACCGCGCACCACCCGGGAGCTACGGGCGAGCCGGGAGCCGATCGCGAGGTCCGAGTGACCCGAGATCAGCGGCGCCACCAGCGGCAGCAGGGCGTTGAGGTCGGTGGACAGGTCGACGTCCATGTACGCGAGGATCGGCGCCTCGGAAGCGGACCACACGGTCCTGAGGGCGCGCCCGCGGCCCTTCTGCTCCAGCCGGAAGTTGGCGACCTCGGGGATCTCCGCCTCCAGCCGCGCCGCCACCAGCGGGGTGCTGTCCGTGGACGCGTTGTCCGCGATCGTGATGCGGAAGGCGTACGGGAAGGTGCGGGTGAGGTGGTCGTGCAGTCTGAGCACGCACGGCTGGAGGTCCTTCTCCTCGTTGTAGACGGGGATCACTACGTCCAGGACAGGCGTACCGGCGTTTCCGGCCGGGAGGTGCTCCCGCGCCGGCAGGGTGCCGGGAGAAGAGTCGGTTCGCATGGAACCGACTTTCGTCAGGCGCCCTGTTGCACCCATGTGGTGGCACTGTGCTGTGCCTGTGAGTGCGATTGCCAGTCGGTTTCGGGCGCGGGCTGCGGGACGGCAGGGCCGAGCGCGGGCAGGTGCACGGTGAAGACCGTCCGCCCCGGAACGCTGTCCACGGTCACGGCACCGCCGTGCGCGGTGGCGACGGCCTGCACGATGGCGAGGCCGAGACCGGTGGAGCCGGTGGAGCGGGAGCGGGCGGAGTCCCCCCGCGCGAACCGCTCGAAGACGTGCGGCAGCAGGTCGGAGGGGATCCCCTGCCCGTTGTCCTCGACGTCGACGCACATCCACGGCCCGCGCCGCTGCACGCGGGCGGTGACGGTCGTACCGGGCGGGGTGTGGTTGCGGGCGTTGCCCAGGAGGTTGACCAGGACCTGCTGCAGGCGTGCCGCGTCCGCGGACACCAGGGCGGGCTCGTCGGGCAGGTCGAGCCGCCAGTTGTGGTCCATGCCGGCCGCGCGGGCGTCGCTGATGGTGTCCACGACGAGCGGAACGAGGTCGGTCTGCTCGAACTGCAGCGGCCGACCGGCGTCCAGCCGGGCGAGCAGCAGCAGGTCCTCGACCAGCAGGGTCATCCGCCCGGCCTCGGACTCGATCCGCCCGAGGGCGTGCCGGGTGTCCGGCCCGACCTGCTCCCTGCCCCGCCGGGTCAGCTCGGCGTAGCCGCGGATGGAGGCGAGCGGAGTCCGCAGCTCATGGCTGGCGTCGGCGACGAACTGCCGTACCCGCATCTCGCTCTGCTGCCGTGCGTGGAGAGCGCCGTGCACATGGTCGAGCATCCGGTTGAGCGCGGCGCCGACCTGGCCGACCTCGGTGTGCGGGTCGCACTCCGACTCGCGCACCCGCTCGCTGAGGTTCACCTCGCCGGTGTGCAGGGGGAGTTCGGAGACCCGGGTGGCGGTGGCGGCGACCTTGCGGAGGGGGCGGGTGGCGACGCCGACGATGACGAAGCCGGCGAGGGAGGCGGCGACCAGTCCCGCCACGGTGACACAGACCTCGACGACGACGAGGGTGTCGATGTTGTCGTCGACGTCCTTGGTGGGCAGGGCGACGTAATAGGCGTCGCCGCCGTCGGGGCTCACCCTGTACTGGACCCGGTAGTCCCCGAGCCCCGGGAGCGCCACCGTGTGCGGTTTCCCGTCCTTCGACGCCTTGGCCAGCGCCTGCTTCTGCGCGGCGGTGAGGTCGACGGTGCTCATCTTGCGGAACCTGTTGTAACTGTCGTTCAGCTGCACGGCCTTGCCGGCGCTGGCGATCGAGCCGTTCTCCACGTACGCCGCGACGGTGCTGGGCTGCGTCGGGCCGTTGGTGAGGAGGTGCTCGATCCGTTCGCTCGGCGTGGAGTCGGCCTTGGAGTCGGGCGCCGCCGGACCAGGTACGGCCCCGCCGGGACTCTGCAGACGGCCGCCCGCCGCGCGCATGGCGATCTCGCCGACCTTCTCGTCCAGTTGGTCGTACAGATGGGTCCGCAACGCGAGCGTGGTCACGGTGCCGATCACCGCGCACACCACGGCGATCAGCACCACGGATGCGACGACGAGCCGCGTCCGCAGGGTGCGCGGCTGTCCAGCTCGTCGCTTCTGCGGACGCGGCCGTCGTCGTCCGCTCATGACGCGGCGGGCTTGATCAGGTAACCGGCCCCACGCCGGGTGTGGATCATGGGCTCGCGCCCCGCGTCGATCTTCCGTCGCAGGTAGGAGATGTACAGCTCGACCACGTTGGCCTGCCCGCCGAAGTCGTACGACCACACGCGGTCCAGGATCTGCGCCTTGCTGAGGACGCGCCGCGGGTTGCGCATGAGGAAGCGCAGCAGCTCGAACTCGGTGGCGGTGAGGTGGATGGACTCCCCGGCCCGCGAGACCTCGTGGCTGTCCTCGTCCAGGGTCAGGTCCCCCACGACGAGCACGGAGTCGGACCGGCGGTCGGCGGCTCCGGACCGGCGTATGAGCCCCCGCAGCCGCGCCACGACCTCTTCCAGGCTGAACGGCTTGGTGACGTAGTCGTCGCCACCGGCGGTGAGCCCGGCGATGCGGTCCTCGACGGCGTCCTTGGCGGTGAGGAAGAGGACGGGCACGTCGGGCAGGTCACGGCGCAGCCGCCCCAGCACGGTCAGCCCGTCCATGTCGGGCAGCATCATGTCCAGGACGACGGCGTCGGGCCGGAACTCACGGGCCGTCTGAACGGCTCCCTGTCCGTCCCCCGCACTCCTGATCTGCCAGCCCTCGTAGCGAAGAGCCATGCTCAGGAGTTCGGTGATCGACAACTCGTCGTCCACCACAAGCACTCGGACGGGGCTCCCGTCCGGCCTCAGCAGTTCGGTGCGCCCCTGGGGCGAGGTCGTGGTCATGGTGGACACCTTGTCGGGGCCCTCTGAGAAGAGACTTTCCCTTTTCTGTGATTTCCCTGAGAAACGCACAGGCGTCTCTCAGGGAACGCCTGGGAACCCTTCACGTGCGCGCGAGGAGCCACTCACGTCCGCGCAAACCCGTGACTGTGCTCGACCCGGGCGATGTGGATCACGTACTGCTCGTACCACTGCTCCCGCCCGCGCCGCTTGGCTGCGAGGTGCTCGGGGTGGCGGCGCCACTCCTCTATCCCGGCGAGGTCCCGGAAGTAGGCGACGGAGATCGCGGGCCCGCCGGGGGTGTGGGCGAAGTCCTCGCCGAGAAAGCCGGGGATGTCGCGCACGAGGCCGGAGAGGTGACGGGCGGCGTCGGCGTATCCGTCGGGGTCGCGGTCGGTGCGGGTGGAGGTGAACACGACGGCGTAGTAAGGGGGTTCGAAGGCCGGCGTGGGGCTGACAGGGGCAACAGGCTGATCGCTCATGTCGGCCACGATGCCCGGCGGCGGCGCCGGGAGTCCATGGACCTTACCCGAAGGGATCCGTACGGGATCCAAGTCTTGACCTTCTTCGGGTCTCGGTGCCTCAGAACAGCCCGTCCTGCTCCCTCCTGAACTCCCTTACCGGCACCGTGAACACGCCGGCCTCCGAGGGCAGCGGCGCCAGCTCCCACCCGGTCATCAGCCGCGTGTCGAGGACGACGACCCCGCGTCCGTCGACCGCCAGATGCAGATCGGGCCCGGCGGCAGCGACCAGCTCACCGCTCACGGCCCCACCCGGGACCAGCTGGACGACATCACCGACGGCGGCCTCCGGTACGCCGGAGAGTCCGAACTCCACAGTGTGATCGACCGGTTGGCATGGCTCCCGGGTCAACGACTCGGGCCACCCGTCGAGTGCGACGGCAAGCGCGTGCAACTCCCGCACCTCGACGGCCCGCTCGCCCTCCGTCCGCGGCAGCCCGGCCCGCACCGCCCGCTTCTCGGCGTACGGGATCCGGTCCGGGACCTGGAGGGCGGCCCGCAGCAGCTCCTCGGTGCGCCGGGCGGCCATCAGGGGGCCGGTGCCCAGCCAGCTGAAGCAGACGGCACCCTGCTCGAGCAGCCGGGCCGAACCGCGCTCGACGGCGGTGATGCCGACCTTGACCATGCCGGGCCCGAACCAGGCCAGATAGACGCGGTACGGCCGCGGATCATCGGCGATCGTGTCGGCGGCCACGGAGTGCGCCCGGTCCAGCCGCGCGCACTCCTCGCACCGGGCCCCCGTGCTCCGCCCGGGCACCGTGGCCCGCAGCGGACAGGCATGCCCCCGGGCCCCGACGCACCGCCGCGCCGAGCCGTCCGCGACGGCGAACGCGACCCGCTTCCCCCACGGGAGCGCACTGCGCCGCCCGCCGTCCCACACCAGCGCGGGGCCGTCCGGCGTCCAGCGCAGTCCCGAGCAAGTCCATACGTGTGCCATCACTCACGAGAGTAGAGGCCGGGTCCGACAGTGCCCTGCGGGCGGCAGCTGCCGGACGGCTCCGGCGGTCACCGACCGCCGCGCGCGGAAAGTACGTTCACTCGGCAGGCGACAGGGGTACCGATGCGGCGCGCGCCTCGCCCGGCACCACGGGCACCGGCACCGGGTGCTCCGCAGGCCGCCCCCGCCCCGCCAGCCGGCAACTGACACACCCGGGGTGCCCCTCCCTGGCCCGTGTGTCCCGGGTCCGCATCCCCCACTGCCCGCGCGGCCGCACCCCCGGCGGCTTGCCCCACCCGGACAGATGCAGCACCCAGGTGACCAGGACGCTCACGCCCACGATCGCCAGACCGCCCACAAGGGCCGGCACGGAGACCGTGCACACTCCCAGCCCCACCACACCGCTTCCGACGGTCGCGATACCGAACCCGGTCCAGCCGGCGATCGTGTGACCCTCGTCGTACAGACTCATGTAGCCGCCTCCAGGGACGAGATTCCCTCACGGACTAAGAATTCACACCCCGAATATCTCACGAGCTAAGGGATTTAGAAAGATGGACGGCACGCCCCGACCGCCCGCCACCCCGGCACAGGCACTGTCGGCGATGGACCACCTCATCGCCGCCCACGTGATCGGACAGCAGGAGCTGGCCCGGCGGCTGGGACTGAACGTCACCGACCTCACCTGTTTCGCCTTCGTCCTGGAGGCGGGCGAGAACCTGCTCACGGCCGGCGACCTCGCGGCCCGCGCCCACGTGACCACGGGCGCGGTGACCGGAATCCTCAACCGCCTCGAACGCGCCGGCTACGTCACCCGCCGCCCCGACCCCGCGGACCGCCGCCGGGTGCGCGTGGCCGCCGTACCGGCCGCGGTGACCCGGGTCGAGGCGGTGTACGTGGGCCACTACGAACGCCTCACGGCCCTGTTCGCCGACTACTCCGCCGAGGAGCTGGCGGTCATCACGGACTGGTTCACCCGCGCGACGGCGCTGGCCCACGAGTACCTGGAGAAGCTGAACAGGAACGACCCGGAAGAGAAGTGCTGAGACGCGCGTCGCCCTGATTCCGGTCATGACGAAGGCCCCGGATCTCTCCGGGGCCTTCGTCTCAAGCGATGCTGATCAGCGGACGTCGACGTAGTCGTAGGCGTCGGCGACGGACGAGGTGCTGTTGCCCGCGTAGTGGAAGCGCCAGGTGCCGTCCGCGGAGGCGGTGACCGTGGTCTTCAGGTAGCCGCTGGAGTTGCTCGTGACGGTCTTGACCGTGCTGTAGGTGCTGCTGCCGGCCTTCTTGAACTGGAGCTGGACGGGCTGGCTGCCGTAGCCGTAGTACTTGTCGTAGGTCCAGCTCACGCGGTTCAGGGTGCCGGTGACGGTGATGGTCTTGCCCTTGGAGACGGGCTCCGGGGAGGCGTTGAAGCCGCTGAAGCTGCTGGCGCGCTTGATCCAGTGGTTCTTGTAGAAGTCGTCCGAGTACGAGTCCCCGTCGTTGGCGAACGCGTCGACCTTGACGTTCCACTTGCCGTTGAGCGAGCTGTCCCACAGCCCGTCGAACTCGCCCGGATTGGCCGCGATGGTGAACTTGCAGGTGGCGGCGGTCGCGCTCCAGTAGTCGCAGCTCTCGGCGCCGTTCTCGTTCCAGAGGAAGCCGTCGAAGTCGCCGCCTTCCAGGTCGGTGCCGTGCCACAGGGCGACGTCCACGCCGTACTGGTCGTGGTCGATGCCCGACGGGTCGGTCACCGTCACGTAGACGTTGAACGACTTCGGCGACTTACCGACGACGACGTCCTTGTTGCCGTTGACGGTGACCTTGGTCACCTGAATGTCGCCGTCCACCTTGGCGGCGGGCGACGCGGCGAAGGACTGCGGCTTGCTCAGCGCCTGGTGGGCGCTCTTGAACTGCTCGGCCTTGGCGGCAGCCGGGTTGTCCACGGCGTGCGCGGCCGGGACGGCCAGGGCGGTCAGGGCCGCGGCACCGGAGAGAGCCGCGGCGGCCAGGCTGGCACGAATGCGCATGTATGTTCCCCAAGTGAGGAATGGGGCCTCGGTGAGGTGGGGGACTCACGGGCCCGACGGGTCTGAGGAGTCTGGCGACTCCTACCCAAGACTTACGGGTCGCGCGAACGGTTGTACGGAACATGGAAATTTTCCGAACAAGGTTCGTCACCCCGGTGACGTGCAACTTTCGAACCGCCTTGCGGGTCTCCTCCGCGTCCGTTCCGTACGCACTTCAGGAGACCCGCCATGCGCAGACGCAGCAGCCTGGCCTTGGCCACCGCGATCCTCGCCACGCTTGTCGGCGGACCGCTCGCCGCCTCGGCGACGGCCGCCGCTCCCCGGGTGGAGAACGACTTCAACGGCGACGGATACAGCGATGTCGCCGTCTCCGCACCCGGCGCCGAGGTCTCCGGGCACGGCGGTGCCGGCGCGGTCGCGGCGTTCTACGGCTCCCCGGCCGGCCCTTCCCTGGAGGGCCGCACGATCCTCAGCCAGGACTCGCCCGGGGCGGCGGGTGCCGCCGAGGACACCGACCTGTTCGGTGCGGCCACCGCGCCCGGCGACTTCAACTCCGACGGGTACACGGACCTGGCGGTCGGCACGCCGAAGGAGGACACCGACGCCGGGGCCGACTCCGGGGCCGTGCACATTTTCTGGGGCTCCCCGCAGGGCCTGACCGGCGGTGTCAGCGTGCCCAACCCCGCTCCCGGCCGGCAGGCGCGGTTCGGCGCCTCGCTCGCCGCGGGCGACTTCGACGGCGACGGCAGGACGGACCTGGCGGTCGGCTCGGCCTCGGCCACCCTGCGGGTCTTCTCCCAGGGCATCGCCGCGAACGGCACACCCGGCCGGAAGGCGGCAGTCCCCCTCCCCCTCCACACCGGCGTCTCCGCCGGCATCCTCAACCTCACGGCGGGCAGGGTCGACAAGGACGGCCGCACCGACCTCGTGGTCGACGGCCAGAGCCGGAACGTCTCGGGCGGCAAGCACCACAACGTGAACTACTACCTCCCCGGCGCCTCCGGCGGTTTCAGGGCGTCCAGCGCCAAACTGCTCCCCGGTGGCGTCAGCGGCGCGATCGGCGACCTGAACGGCGACGGCTACGGCGACATCGTCACCGGTGTGTGGTGGGCCGCCGCCGGACCCAAGAAGCTGGCCGCCGGCAAGGTGATCATCAACTACGGCTCGCAGAGCGGCCCCTCGGGACACACCCAGAGCATCGACCAGAGCACCGGCGCGATCCCGGGCGACCCGGAGAGTCTGGAGCGCTTCGGCGACGCCGTCTCGGTCGGGGACGTCGACGGCGACGGCAGGAAGGACCTCGCGATCGGCACCCCGCGCGAGAGTTTCGCCTTCACGTCCCAGACCTTCAAGGACGTCGGCACGGTCATCGTCCTGTGCGGCACCGCGAAGGGCGTCGACACCTCCTCCGTACAGAACCTGCACCACCTCGTCCCGGGCATGCCGGGCGTCAACCAGCTGGGCGCCCGCTTCGGCGGCGACGTGCTGCTGTCCGACCTCAACGGGGACAAGAAGGCCGACCTGACGGTCGGCTCCCGCTACGCGAACGCGGGCAAGGGCATGGTCACCACGCTGCCGTCGAACAGCGGCACGCTCGTCGTCCAGGGGGCCTTCCACACCGACGGCTACGCCGCCGGGCTCTCCTGGAACGGCTACCCGCAGTTCGGCGGCGGACTGCACAACTCCCGCATCACGTCGACGATCTCCCACTCCGGAGACCAGTAGCCACGAGGTTCAGCCACAGCTGCAACCCGCAGAGACAGCGGCCGGTTCGGCGGGCCTGGTGGCACAGCAGCCGTCGTCGGTGGCGTCGAGGCCGGCACTCTTGCCGAGGGTGTCGGCGTCGGCCTTCACCACGTAGACCTCCCACGGCTCCTTGCCGGGGCCGTGCACCCAGACCTTGTCCTGGAGGGCGTAGCAGCAGGAGGTGTCGTTCTCCTCGAAGGCGGCCAGGCCGGCGTCCTTGAGCCGGGTGGTGGCAGCGTTGACCTGGTCGGTGGACTCGACCTCGACACCGAGGTGGTCGAGGCGGGTCTCCTGGCCGGGCTCGCCCTCGATCAGGACGAGCTTGAGCGGGGGCTCGGCGATGGCGAAGTGGGCGTAGCCCTCGCGCCGCTTTGCCGGTTCGGTGCCGAAGAGCTTCGAGTAGAAGGTGATCGACGCTTCGAGGTCACTGACGCGCAGGGCGAGCTGGGCACGGGACATGACACGACTCCCATCTGCTTGCATTGATGCCTGTCGATACAGAGCTTGCGCCTTGGATCGAGAATCGTCAACATAGAAGAATGTCGAAGCAAGAGCTTGTGGTTCTCGGCCAGGACGAAGAGGCCGCTGCCTGCTGTCCGGGACTGCTGACCGCGCCTCTGGACGACGTCCAGGCGGCCGAGCTGGCGAAGCTGTTCAAGGCGCTGGGCGATCCGGTCCGGCTGCGCCTGCTGTCCATGATCGCTTCGCGGGCGGGCGGCGAGGTCTGCGTGTGCGACCTGACCCCGGCCTTCGACCTGTCCCAGCCGACGATCTCGCACCACCTGAAGCTGCTTCGGCAGGCGGGTCTGATCGACTGCGAGCGCAGGGGCACGTGGGTCTACTACTGGGTGCTTCCCGGCACCCTGGACCGGCTGTCCGCGTTCCTGGCGACCACGCAGAAGACGGAGACGACCGCGTGAGCGCCTCGCTCGGGCGCCGGGCCCTCGCCGAAGCCGTGGGGTCGGCCGCCCTGGTCGCCGTGGTGGTCGGCTCCGGAATCCAGGCCACGGAACTGACCGACGACGTCGGCGTGCAGCTGCTGGCCAACGCGCTGGCCACCGTTTTCGGCCTGGGCGTGCTCATCGCGCTGTTCGGTCCGGTCTCCGGCGCGCACTTCAACCCCGTCGTCACACTCGCGGCCTGGTACACCGGCCGCCGCACCCCCGACGGGCTGCCCCTTCGGGACGTAGCCGCGTACGTCCCCGCGCAGGCAACCGGAGCGATCGGCGGCGCCGCCCTGGCCGACGCCATGTTCGCCGAGCCCCTGGTGCAGTGGTCCACCCATGACCGCTCCGCCGCTCACCTGTGGCTCGGCGAACTGGTCGCGACCGCCGGACTCGTCCTGCTGATCTTCGGGCTCGGACGCACCGGCCGGGCCCACTTCGCGCCGGTGGCCGTGGCGTCCTACATCGGCGCGGCCTACTGGTTCACGTCCTCCACGTCGTTCGCCAACCCGGCCGTCACCATCGGCCGCGCCTTCACCGACACGTTCGCCGGCATCGCGCCGGCATCGGTCGGCCCGTTCATCGCAGCGCAGATCGCCGGTGCCGTACTCGGCCTGGGCCTTGTGGCCGCCGTCTTCGCCCGCCCCGCGTCAGCGCAGTCCGGCGCTGTCCCCACCCAGGGCGAACCCGCACTCGCCGCTCCCTCCGGCTCCTGACCCGCCACGCCCAGAAAGACACCCCCATGACCACTCCCGCCGAGCGCCCCTCCGTCCTGTTCGTCTGCATCCACAACGCCGGACGCTCACAGATGGCCGCCGCCTTCCTCACCCACCTGGCGGGTGACCGCGTCGAGGTCCGCTCCGCCGGCTCGGCACCTGCCGACACGGTCAACCCCGCCGTCGTGGAAGCCATGGCGGAGGTGGACATCGACATCTCGACCGAGGTTCCCAAGGTGCTCACCGTGGAAGCCGTACAGGCCTCCGACGTCGTCATCACCATGGGCTGCGGCGACACCTGCCCCGTCTTCCCCGGCAAGCGTTACCTCGACTGGCAGCTCCCCGACCCGGCCGGACAGGGAGTCGCAGCCGTCCGCCCGATCCGCGACGAGATCGAAATGCGCATCCGGGGCCTGCTCGACGAGATCGCCCCGGCAGGACAAGCGTGACTGTGCCAACCGGTGTGCGCGGCGTCGCGAGGGGATCGGAGCCGCCTTCCCGCACCAACTCACCCACGGCACAACCCTGTCCGGCAAGTCCACACACCTGCGGCACCTGATCGCCGGACTCGCACCTCAGCCGGTTGCTCTCGTCGGCCACCGTAGACCGACTGCGCCGCCTGATGATCGCGAACAGGACAGCCGGCGGGAGCTGCATCGCCGACCGTGGTCGCGCGGACGATCACCCAGGGCGACCTGGACTGGCTGCGCCAGCACGTCCTGGAACCCCTGAACAAGGTCATCGAGAAGTCGGCCGACGCCCACAGCTCCACCACCTTCGTCAACCTCTACGACTCCTCCCGGCACCACAGCGTCTGTGACGCCGGCCCGTGGGTCGAGGGCATCTTCGACCACGACGACCGGCCGGCCGTCGTACACCCCAACGCCCGCGGCCACCGCAACGCCGCCGACCACGTGGCATCGGCGATCCTGAACGCCATCGCCCCGAACTGACCCGCAGAAGGCAAAGCCGGAGGCCCCGTGGATTGCTCCACAGGGCCTCCGGTCTTTGGTGGAGGACTGTGCAGCGTGGCAACGGATACGTAAACTCGTCACAAGGGCACCTGATCCGAGGGTGTGGTGCACATGAACCACTTCCAGAATCTGGTGGGGCCGCTTGAGCATGTGACCACCACCTATCGTTCGGCGCGGCCACGGCCTGCGCGCAAGGTGTCGGTCACGCAGAGAGCCGACCAACTCGCCGCATGGGTCGCTCTCAGCCTGGATGAGCCATCGGCCCTCAAGAACCTGCAGGATGAAGCCGCAGAACTGCGCGACGCCCCTGAGCTGTCCGCTGTACTTCCGCGGATCGCCGAGGGAGCAATGACTCTCATCGGTGCCGAGTTTGGGAACATCCAGTTTTTGAACCCACTCGACGACTCGTTGGTCCTGGTCACCCAGTCTGGTTTCGACGAGGAGTTCCTCGACCACTTCGCGGTGGTCCATGACAACCGCTCGGTCTGCGGACGGGCCGCCTGGCAGGGCGCCCAGGCAGTCACGCCCGACGTCCGCGAGGACCCGGCCTTCACCCCGCACCAGAAGATTTTCCGTGCCGCAGGGGTGCGCTCGGTTCAGTCAACGCCGCTGGTCGATCGCGCCGGGCGGCTGGTCGGGATGATCTCGACTCACGCGTCGCAGCCCGGCCGGCCGGCCGATCAAGACCTCCGGACCATGGAGCTCTACGGGCAGCTCGCCGGGGAGGCCATCGCACGGCACCTGGCCGGCCGAGGTGTCGACGGTCATTCGGCCCGCCTGCCGCACAACGGCACCGCCCTCCACCAGCGCACGGCACTCCCGGAGGGGGCCGAGATCACGAACGGGGTGACCCACTGGGTGTACCGGGTGGACGAACCGTACGGTTCCGTGGGGTGGCGCGTATACGGAGCCCACCCCGCCCAGTGGCGCGGCAGGATCACCACCAACAGCCCCGACGAGGACGCGGAGTACGTCGCATCCCTTGTCGCCCGCGAGCTGAGGGCCGACTGGGACATACGTGGACTCCGCAGCAAGAGGCTCGTTCACGTGCACGTCTGGCGCGGCTGGGAGGGCACCCCCCAGAGCGCAGCCTTCACCATGGAGCTCGACCTCAGCGGAGACCGACGTCCGGCCGTCGACGCTGTGTAGGAGCGGGATACCCGCCCACGGGTCCGTCCACAGACAGATTGCTGTTCGCCCCTGAAACGCAAGAAGCCCCGGATCTCTCCGGGGCTTCTTACCTGTGTGCACTCGGCAGGATTCGAACCTGCAACCTTCTGATCCGTAGGCGCGTGCACCATCCTGACGGGACGCTCGTGTGCTGGATTCTTGGTGGCCTCCCTGGCCCCTCGGCCAGCGAGCCGTGCGCCACTGTGCGCGGTTGTACGCCTCTGTTGATGTCAGTTACTGATGTCAGGCAATGGGGCCCGGAGCTGGCGTTTCGTCTGTAAAGCCGTGGTCTGCCGGACGCGTTGGACGCTGAGCGAGCCAACCCGATACGCGAGGCCCGCCGTTCACTGCCACCCCCTCAAGGACTGTTCGAACGTGTTCGAACCCTTGCCGAAGGTAGTACGTCTGGAGCCCCTCGTTTGTCGTCCACGCATCCAGACGGAGCCACTTGGCTCCCGCCCGGTAGGCCCGATCCCCCGCCCAATCGAGCAGGCGCCCGCCGACGTTCGCGCCGGCATGCGTCCGCGCAACGGTGAGCTTGTTGATGAACAGAGATGGCTCCGAGAGTTCCTGCTCTGTCCAGAGCCCTGCCTCTGCATCAGGAGTCAGGGTGATGGTCGCGACCGTCGCATCACCGTCCACAGCCATGAAGACAATCCCTGCCTCGATCGTCTCCAGCAGCTTGTCAGCGGGGTAGGGGCGTCGCCACTGGTCGGTACCGAGACGAGAAAGCCAGGCTGCGGCCTCCTCGCGGAAGGCCAGCAGCCTGAAGACGTCGTCTGGGTGGGCTGGGATGATTCTCACTGAGGCTCGTTCTCGCTTCGGCCGGCTAGGTCGCCGATCTCGTAGTTCATCCGGTTGAGGTCACCCCGGAAGGTGGTGATGGTGCACCGGATGGACCGATCCTCGGAGTACCCGGTACGCGTCCAAAGCAGTACCGGAACTCCAGCGCCGATCTCCAACAAGCGCGCCTCCTCCGGTGTCGGCATCCGCGCGGCGATCTCGTCGAAGTACCCGATCTGCTCAATGCCCTGAGTTGCTAGGTACCGCGTGGTTCCCTCTTCGATGTCTCCTGGCTCGGCAAGTCGCGGTGACGCGTCTACCAGCCACGATGGATAGTAGGTGGCTTGCGTGGACCAAGGAACGTCGTCCACATAGCGATGACAAAACCGCAATACCGCCTTCGTACCCGTCGCGATGTTCAGACGCTTAGCGATCTCCTCCGGCGCCGGCAGCATCTCGACTCGGAACGTCTGATGCGGCCGTCGACCCGCGTTGGTGACGTCGGTGTTGTACGAGTCCCCGTTCTGCGGGAAGTTCAGATTCTCGAATCGGGACGCATTGAGTTCGAACACCTCGTGCGACTTGACCTCGTAGCCGAGCCCCTGGCTGGACGTCAGCAATCCTTCGCTGACCAGCAGGCTCAGTCCGTTGCGGACGGTGTTCCGCGACGCGTCGAATCGCTGCTGTAGGTCGTTCTCGGAGGGCAGCCGCGACCCCGGCGGGAACGTGCCGTTGTCGATCTCGCGGCGCAGGGCATCGGCGACTTGCCGGTACTTCGGCTGCTTGTTCATGCCCTCATCATGACGCACTCGCGCAACTTGTTGGTACATGTAGGCCAACCCCCTTGACGACTCACTGTCCGTGGGTGCAGCATCACTGCATCAGCTTGTACCAACAAGCTGAGCAGGTGGCACAACACCTTCAAGCGTGCCTGCCTGCACTGACAGTGCCCGGAGGAAAGCCCCGCAGGGGTGAGTACGAAGGAAGCGCCCGCTGGTTGAGAACTCAACAGAGTGTCGAAGTAAGACAACCGCCCCATCGCTGTGCGTGAGAGGGCGGGCGCGTGCGGGGTCGCCCTGCGCGCGGAACAGCACAACCGACCCCGCAGCGGTTCTGCGGGCCGGTTGCCTCCGCTGCTCGTCTCGCACGAGCGGCGCTGAGGGGAGCCGGATCTACCGACTTCAACGGCGTGAGCCCCCGGTGCGCGAACACCGGGGGCTCTGTTCGGGCCGTTCCAGAGCTAAGGAGTCACGACCCATGGAGCACATCGTCACAGTTCAGGACGCTGTTACCGCGTTCGCGGAGTGGATGGAACCGACGGATGCGGAGCTGGACGCCATCGAGGCGGAGATGCCCGCGATCCTCGCGGACGTCGAGGAGCTGGACGTTCGGATCGCGCTGCTGGACCGGGCGCCGTCCGAGCTGGACCAGCGGCGCGCTCGCCGTGGCCGGCACCGGGTGCTGGCCGCCCGCGTGGTGATCGCCAACCGCGCCTCCGAGGTGGCGTGATGGCGAAGGAGTACCGGGCCCTGTTGTCCCAGGGCCAGGCCGGGTGGCGGTTGTACGTCATGGTGCGGGGTGCCGGCGTGCCGTGGCCCGAGCACGGGTTCGGGCCGGGTGAGCAGGTGCCGACGTTCACGGAACGCGCGGAGGCGCTCACGGGCCTCGGGTTCGTGCAGGCGCCGGGTGCTGAGTGGGAGTGGACGGAGTTCAGCGCGGACCCTGATGACCCTGCCTCGCCGGTGTGGCTGCTCGCCTCCACGTGGGTGGATTCACGGGCGGAGGTGGGCGCGTGAACGCTGTTCAGATCCGTTCAGCCGAGCGCGCGCTGTCGGTGGGTACGTGGCTGATCGTGTGCGGCGCGATGCTGTTCTCGATCCTGACCGTCACCCCGCTCATGGCCGCGCACACCGCCGATGAGTGGGACTGGACGGCACCGATTCTGCCGCTGGTGGTGGATGCCGCGGTGGTCATCGTGGTCCGCCTCGATTCCGTCCTCGCCCGTCTGGGCGGGCACGGCGGCAGGTGGCCGGTGGTGCTGCGGTGGATGACCGGCGCCATGACCCTGGCCCTGAACACGGCCGACTCCGCACTGAAGAAGGACCTGGTCGGCGTCGCCGTGCACGCGGTAGCACCGCTCCTGCTGATCGTCACCGCAGAGACCGGCCTTGCATACCGCCGCGCCATCACGGCCGCCGTGACGGCGCTGGAAGCGCGGCAGCGGGCCGAGCGGGAAGCAGCCGAGCAGGCCGCCCGCGACCGCGAGGAGGCCACCCGGCAGCAGGCCCGCGAAGAGCGCGAGCACACGGCGATGTTGGCGCGTGAACAGCGTGAGCACGAAGCGAGCTTGGCCCGTGAGTCGGCGGAGCGTGAGGAGCGCCGGCGGCGCGAGGAGCGCGAGCAGCAGGCCACCCGGGAGGCAGTCGATCGGGCTGAGCGTGAACGCCGTGAACGCGAGCGTGAACAGCGCGAGCAAGAGCGTGAACGCGTTCAGCAGGAGGCCACCGAACGAGCCGCCCGGGAGCACCGCGAGCGTGAGGAAGCCCGCGCGCGTGAACAGCGGGAGCGGGAAGATGCGGCGGAGCGTGAACGCGCCGAACTCCTTGAGCGTGGCCCGGCAGCCGGGAAGCTGCCCGAGGACGAAGCCCGCCGGATCGTGACCGCCGCGTTCCTCGGAGGAATGCCGGTGCGGGCCGCGGCCGAGCTGTGCGGCTGGTCGGTGGGGTGGGTGTCCGCCCGCTACGCCGAACACCGCGACCCCGGCTCGGGCGGGGCTGAGCTGGCAATCGCGAGCCGCTGATGGCCGCGGTCCCGGTCTACCCCTGGCGGCTGGCCCCTGAGGGGTTGGCCACCGTTCGCCAGCTGCGCGCGCTCGGGCTGCGGCCTGGCGGGCAGGACGTGGCGGCTCAGGTGGAACGTCCGCGGCGCCGCCGCGGCCCGCTGGTCGCCTACCTGTACTCGATCGAGCAGGCCAAGCCTGTCCGGCCCATGACGCCCGCGAAGTGGCAGGCGCTGGCCAAGGCCAACGCTGCACGCCGCCAGTGCCCGCAGTGCCGGCGGGATGCCGGGTACGTCATCCCGCTTTCGATCGGCATGTGTGCCACCTGCGAGTTCTCCGAGGAACAGCGCGTCGCCTGACCCCTTGTTGGCAGGCCCGGCCAACCGCCTCCTACAGCCCTGGCCGGGCCCTACTCCGAGAAGGAGTGCACTCAGCATGACGGATCTGAGCACAGAGCCGGTAGCCCTCCAGGCTGCCCCGATACCGCCCTCCCCGCCGCCCGAGACTGCACCCGCTCCGGCGCAGGCCACCGACAGTGTGGAGCACACGCCCGGTGGCTGGCCGGTCGTTCCGCTTGCCCTGTCCGGGGCGAACACGACCGTGGGCATGGTCGCCGCCGCTTCTCTGGCGGGCGGTCCCGTCGCCGCGGTGGCCGCGGCCACCGGCGCCGCGGTCCTCGGGACCGTGGCCGCCGTCCGTTCCCGCAGGTCGAACCCTCGCCGTGAAGCCCGGCGAGCCGTAGCGCGTGCTGCTGGCCGTACGGCTGCTCGGACGGCGGGCCTACGCAGCGCAGGGACAGCCGGTCGGGCGGGCGGCCGCTCGCCCGCCGCCTCCCGGCCAGGGGGCGCCACTGGCCGGTCGGGGCGGGTGCCGGGCCAGAGGCTCGGAGCTGGCCCGGCTACCCGCCACGCTGGCACGGCACCAGGCGAAAACACGCGAAACCGTGCCGGGCGCAGCGCTACGAAGCCCACCACCGGAGCAACCGGCAAGACGCCCGGCCGGGTCGGGCAGGTCAAGGCGCTGCGTGCGGCGCAGCAGGCCGCGGCCGGCTCGCGGGCCGGACAGCGAGCACAGACCACCGCGGCTCGCCGCGCGATCGCCGATGCCCGCCGCAACGCCAAAACCAGCGGCGGTGCCGGACTCACCAGCCGTGCCGGACGGCGCAGCCTGGCAGGCCGCACGCTCGGAGCAGCGGCACGCAAAGCTCGCGGCATACGGGATGCGGCGATCGCCAAGAGCCGCGCCGCACGTGACCGCAAAACCGCCGCCACAGTTGCTGCCCAGCGCGGCGCGGTCCGTAAGGCGCCCGCGCGGCGGGCTGCCCGTAAGGCGCTGCGCAGGTCCTCGGCCCGCTTCCAGGGCCGCAGGCTGCTCGCCGCCCTGCTCTCCTTGCCCGCCGGTGTCCTCGGCTGCCTGACCACACCGATCGGGCGCAAGTTCGACATCCCCGGGCTGATGAACCTGGGCCGCCGCCTCTACTGGCGAATGATCCGAGCGGCGACCGCGCAGCGCACCGGCAGGGATGCGGCGATCCGCCAGCAGCTCGGCCAGCAGGAGGCCGCGGCGGACGCCGAAGCAGCCCAGGACGCCACCGAAGGCATCGGCGACCACGTCCAGCGGCCCGCCGCACAGATCCCCACCACACCCACCATCCCCACCACTTCGCAGGTCAGTGAAGGAGTGCACGTGTCCGGTTTCCGCTT
>NZ_JBEXYL010000074.1:0-41989 GCF_040630895.1 Streptomyces sp. NPDC005728 | reverse complement strand
ATCTGCCGCAGGTCCCGCTGCAGCCCCAACCGCATGAAGTCAATCGCCAAAGCCATTCTCACCCTGGAGCGGCAACGCTGAAGAGGCTCAGTGAGTACCCGCGCGACATCGAGAAGTGTCCGCGTGCCTGGGCACAGGAGCGGTTCCGACGGATCGTCCGATGGAGGGCACCTGAAGCCGGGGGACATTTTCCCGTCGCTGGAGGTCCCCGAGTATTTCGTCAAGGATCCGCAAGACGGCCTCGCGGCAGTGCTGGCCGCTAACGGTACCTGGTCATGAGGCTGTCGACGCCGACTCCGTGGCGGCGCCCCGCCGGTCGACGAGGGCCTCGACCGCCTCACCCAGCGCGGACGGGAGGTCCTGCCCCTCACCGCCCGGGTGGGCGACGGCGCGTCGGCTGGTGTGAGCCTCCGGGGACGGACCGAGTCGGGTGTCAGCGTGGGCGGAAGAGGTAGGCGAGGTTGAGGACCACCAGTCCGGCCCAGGAGATGAGCAGTGCGGTGGTCCCGCCGGGAGTGAAGGTTGTTGCGACGGTGCCGAGGATCAGTGAGAGCAACAGGACCCTGAGCTCCGCCCTTCGGTCGCGGACCACAGCTCGCTGAAGAGGGCCGGGCTCCGCCAGCCGCTCGGCGCACAACTCGTCGAACGACGCGGCGACGCGGTCGTCGATCCGGTCCCCGAGCCGTTCGACGAACAGGTCCACGATGGCGTTCTCGCCCCCGCCTTCCGGGCGCTCGGCGGGCTTGGGGCGTTTTGCCGGTGCCGGGGGTTGCTCGGTCATCGTGGTCTCCTCCAGAGGTGTGGGCGGGGGCGTGGCGGCAGCACCCGCAGTGACATCGGGTCGGCGATGGTGGGGCGGACGATCGTGGCCGGGGAAGCCGGGGCGGCAGGAAGCGGTGGCCAGCACGACGCACAAGGCCGCCATCGGTAGTTCCGCGACGGCGGCCATCGCGATCGCTGCGGCGAGTTCGGCTCCGCGGGCAGAGGTGACGATGTCGAACCAGGCGTCGACGATCAGCAGCGCGGCGGTTGCCGCCGCGGTGAGCGGGTGCCGAGGATCCCGGCGCAGCAGCAGTGCTCCGGTGGCGGTGAGGCCCAGGGCCTCCAGCGCATCCAGCCCCACCCACGCGGCCGACCAGTGCGGGACGCTGGGTGCGGTGGGCAGCGCGGCCGCCAGCACCAGCAGCCAGGGCAGCAGCGCGAGGCCGCACCCGATCAACGCCATGCCGGGCCACCGCCTCCTGTCGATGGTGCCTTGCTCTCGCAGCACAGCGGTGCGCGACAAGAAGAGCACGTCCGCGATGGCGGCGGGCAGCGCGTCCGCAGCGCCGCAAGCTGCCGAATCGACGAGGGCCATGGGGCTGCGTCTCCTCCCGGATGCGGGCTTGTGTGCCTTACATGGACAAGCTTTCCTGCGGCGGGTGCGCGCGTCGGTAACGCGAAGGTCCGACTTGGGGGTGGTACTGGCTTCACCATCGATCCGGATGCACGGTGCATGGCATGTGCGTCACCAGGCGTTCTACCGTCGAGTCATGAGGAGTTCCCGGACGCTGCGACGCGCATTACTTCGAGCGCGACGGGACACCGGCTTCGTGGCAGCCGGGATTCCGCTGCACCTTGCCCTGGCGTCGCAGTGGGTCTGGGGCGTGACCATCGTCGTGAAGGCGAACGCGTGGGCCGTCGTCCCGATACCGTTCGCGCTGTTCCTCGTCGGCGTTCCGGCGCTCACCGTTGTTCAACGACACCGTTATCGAGCGTTACTCGGTGTGGACGTCCCCCGGCTGACGCCGACGCCGGAACGATGGTGGCCTAGGCGTGCCCTGCGGTGGCTGTCCTCGGCCCAGACCTGGCGACAGGTCGGATACCACCTCCTGCTCGGGCCGTTGCTGGCTGCTATGGAGCTGCTCGTGCTCGCGGCGTGGGCCGCGGCGGTGGCGGGCGCCACCGTCTTCGGGTACGCCTCCGCGCTGCCGGTGGACCAGGCGTTTTTCTGCACCGTCGGCGGCGTCGTGCTGCTGTGCAGCGCACCCTGGCTGGCCGGGGCGACGGCCCGGACCGAGGCCCGGCTCGCGCCGGCGCTGCTGGGGCCGAGCCGGAACGAGCGGCTTCGGCAGCGTGTCGAGCACCTGGCTGAGAGCCGCACCGACCTGATCGAAGCCGTCGACAGCGAGCGCCGCCGCATCGAACGCGACCTGCATGACGGCACCCAGCAGCGCCTGATCTCGCTCGCGGTCAATCTGGGACTGGCCAGGGCAACCCTCACCGACCTGCCGGACGATGCCCGCACCGCCATCGACGAGGCGCACCGCGAGGCGAAGGAGGCCATCGCTGAACTCAACGACTTGGTCCGCGGGTTGCACCCCGCGGTTCTCGAAGACCGAGGACTGGACGCTGCGTTGTCCGGCCTGGCCGCCCGGGTACCGTTGCCGGTAGGCCTGCGCGTCGACATCGGAGAGCGAGCAGCGCCCGTCGTGGAGTCGGTCGCCTATTTCGTGGTCTCCGAGGCGCTGACCAACGTCACCAAGCACGCCCGCGCCACCCGCGCGGAGGTGACCGTCGAACGGATCGGGAAGGTGCTGCGCGTGAACGTCACCGACGACGGGAGCGGTGGCGCCGACGCCTCAGCCGGCAGTGGGCTGAACGGACTGGCCAAACGCGTCGGCTCCGTCGACGGAACGTTCCGCGTCAGCAGCCCCGCCGGGGGCCCGACCACCCTCACCGCGGAGCTGCCGTGCGAGCTGTGATCGCCGAAGACTCGGTGCTGCTGCGCGTCGGGCTCGTCAAGGTGCTCGAGATGGCCGGCTTCATGATCGCAGCCGACGTGGGTGACGCGGACGCCCTGTTGACCGCGGTCGAGCAACACCGGCCCGAACTTGCCCTGGTCGATGTCCGCATGCCACCGGCCTTCACCGACGAGGGAGTGCGCGCCGCGCTGGTGATCCGCCGCCAGTGGCCCCAAACGGCGGTGGTTCTGCTCTCGCAGTACGTGGAGGAGCGGTACGCGGCCGATCTGCTGACCGCCCACACCAACGGTGTCGGCTACCTGCTCAAGCAACGTGTCGCCGACGTGGAGGAGTTCATCGCCGCGGTACGGCGGGTCGCGGACGGCGGCACGGCGCTGGATCCCGAGGTCGTCGCCCAGTTGCTGCTGCGCCGCCACAGCGACCCGTTGGAGCGGCTGACGCCCCGTGAACGGGAGGTGCTGGCGCTGATGGCCGAGGGACGCTCCAACGCGGGGATCGCCGAGGCACTGGTGGTCAGCGACAGCGCGGTCGCCAAGCACATCAACAACATCTTCGCCAAACTCGGCCTGCCCGCCGCCGACGCCGACCACCGACGCGTCCTCGCCGTGCTGCGATTCCTCGGGGTGCCCCCGAACTGACCGGCTACGGGAGAGTGCCGATGGCCGACGACGCGAGCGCGACTGTACGCCCAGCTTGATGCGCCCGACGAGCCGTCGTTCGACGACTATGTGCCCGAGTCGTACGAGCCGGGAAGCGACTGAACCGCACCCCTGCCGAGTATTTGAGGACGGCACGCTGCGAGGAGTCTTCGGCAACTGCCGCGTTGTTCCCGGCTCGGGGGAACGATCCAGTCAACGGCCGAAGCCCCGCACGAGGCGGGGCTTCAGATGGGACGATGATCCAGTGTCCGGGGCTGTTAACGGCAGTCCCGGGCACGCTCTACTTCTGCGGGCTGCGGCCACGGTGTCCCGGAGTTCGTACACCGCCCGACGGGGCACCCTGGCGCGGGTGGCGATCTCGCTGTCACTGCGGCCCCAGCCGATCGCGGCCGTAACCAGATGCAGGCGCTCCTGGCGGGTCGTCTCCAGATTCTTGTCCACGGCGTCCGTCGAGTTCTCCAACTCGGCGATGTCGGCGCCTACGACCGCCAGCCGGTCCCAGCCTCGGTCGCGCAGCTGCTCCCGGTGAGCGGCGGCGGCCTCCCGTGCTCCCAGCAGGCGCCACCCCTGTCGTGCGGCGTTCTTCTCTTCGAGGTCGGCCCAGCGGTCGAGTTCGGCGTCGGTGGAGGTGGACGTGATGTCACCGGCGGCCAGGCGGCCGTGCTCGGCTTCCCAGTCCGGGAACTCCTTGAGCGGGCGGGGGTCACCGTCCATGAGGATGCTCCGATACCAGGCGCGGACGCCGAGGACGTCGTGGCCCTTGTCGCTCCCGTCGCGGTACGGGACGCCGAAGGCCTCGTTGACCTCGGGGTGCCAGTGCTCGTTGCTCCCGAGGTACCGGGTGATCGACTCGCAGTCCTTGGCGAGTTCGTCCAACTGCTGGCGCAGCAGGTTCGGCCGGTATACCTGCGGGAAGCGGGCCACGATCTCGCTGTAGTCGACCAGGTGGGCGTCGGCCTCGGGCCCGGCGGCCTTCCAGTGCCGCTTGCACAGGCGGGTGATGTTGCGGCCGGCCCGGCCGGAGTCGGCGGACCAGTCGAGGTCGGCGTCGCGCCACCGGGTCAGCAGCGCCTGCCCCTCCCCCGCCATTCCGAGGTAGCGGGTGGACCTGCTGTCCTCCGCCATCCGCGCGTGGCGCGCGGCGGAGGGCACCAGGGAGATGGCCCTGCTCATGCCGCTGCCCGGATCGAGCAGACGTCGACGCTGCGGGCAGCGGGGCGCAGAGCGGGCTCCTTCTCGACGTAGCCGCGCACCAGCACCTGGTCGCCGACCTTGAGCTGACGGCCGAGGGACTGCTCGGCCGCGGTGAAGCGGCTGGCTGACACCCGGGCGTGCGCGGTCTCGCCGTCGTCGCTCTCCAGCAGCAGACGTACGTGCCCGGCGAAGCGCCTCACCGCGGCGATCGTCACCGTGGCCTCGATGCGCTCGCCTGCCCGGATCCGCGACAGCGGCTTGAGGGAGGCGCCCAGGCTGTTGTGGTGCTCGACGAGCAGGTCGCCCGGCATCGGCGCGGGCTGGCGAGGATCCGGCAGGATCCTGCCGGCCCGGTAGGGCTCGGCCAGGTGGTCCAGGCGCTGGGGCCGGTAGCCGTCCGGCAGGTAGATGAGGGCGCAGGCACGGTCGAGGCGCCGGTAGAGGTCGCCCAGCTCGTCATCCGCGTCCCACATGGCCTGCCACTGCTCGCGGGTCAACTCGTTGCCGGGGATGTGCCGCAGGGGGTCGGTGGCCCGCTTGACCTCCAGGTAGCGGCGGATCGTGGCCGCGACCTCGGCACGGCTGAGGAACTCGGTCGCGAACTGGCGGGCGTGGTGTTCGTCGCCAGGGCGTCCCTATCCTGGCCGATCTCGCCTACCAGGGCGGTGGCCCCTGGCTGACCACGCGCATCAAACGCAGGCCCCTGCAGGAACTCACCCCTACCGAGAAGACCGTCAACCGGGCTCTGGCCGCGGCACGGGCACCGGTCGAACGAGGCGTGGCCTGCCTGAAGTCCTGGCGGATCTGCCGCAGGTCCCGCTGCAGCCCCAACCGCATGAAGTCAATCGCCAAAGCCATTCTCACCCTGGAGCGGCAACGCTGAAGAGGCTCAGTGAGATTCATCCTTGCTCAGCGAGACGGATGCCCGCCCCGTCGTCGCCGACGCCCTCGGCTACCACCAAGTCACCACCGCCAAGCTGGCTGCTCAGGCCGGCGCTATCTCGAGCCGGTACTCCGCGGGTGACCACCAACGGTCACCAACCGGCTGGACACCACGGCGAACCGAGGACACGAGCCGCGGGCGGCGAAATGAATCACGGGCGCGAGACCAATGGATCGCGCCCATGAGTTGGGCAAGAACTACCTGTAGTCGTCCTCGTCCAGATCAACAACCCGGGTCTGCTCGGCGATGTCAGCTTCGTTCGCAGCGTCCGGGTCGACATGGGTCAGCGAGTCGTCACTGTCCTGGCGAACATCGGGGTGCTGCTCGGCGGCGTCTGTCTCGGGCGTCTCCTGAGAGAGTTCCGCCGCGTCGTCTTCTTCCTGAAAGGTTTCCGGGTCGCTCGGGTCAACAGGCACGCGGATCTCCTCGTTGTTCTCGGTGGTGACGCGTGCCGACCGTATTGGCGTCGCCCGCTTGGCAGCATGGTGGCACTGCGGTCCCAGAGCTGCCGGGCCAGTTCGGCATCGCGGGCCTTTTCGGGGGAGGGGCTGCCTTGTGCTTCTGGTAGTACTCGCCGGGCTGCTGCGCGCAGCCCTGCGCGGCTCGCCCGCCGATGTCGTGGTCACCACTGGGAGCACCGCCGCCGGCCCAGTGGACTTCCTGCACGACGTAGGGCGCCCGGCTGCTGGTCGACTCCGTCGTGGTACGCCCCGGCCACCCGATGTTGCTCGCGGAACTGCCGCTCACCGCCGAAGGCCGGGCCCGTCGGCTGGTCGGCCTGCCCGGCAACCCCCTCGCCGCCGTCGCGGGCACGGTGACCCTGGCCCTGCCGCTGCTCAGGCGGCTGGCCGGACGGCCGGACCCGCCCCGCCATTGCCGCTGCCGAATACCGGGCCCTCCGCGGGACACCCGGTTGCAGCCGGTGGGGCTCGTGGCGCGCACCGCGGTGCTGCTCGCGTTCGCCGGGCCGGCGATGCTGCGCGGACCGGCGCTCGCCGATGGCCTCGCGGTGGTTCCGCCGGGTGGGGTCGCCGCCGGCGCCACCGTCGAGGTTATGGACGTACTCGGCCAGTGATCGGGTCGGCTGCGTGTTGCAGGGGCTGATCGGATGGATGCCGACCTGTTTCTCCGAGCGGCTTCGTTCAGAGCAGGCCGTGGTCGTGGGCGTACAGGGCGGCCTGGGTGCGGTCGCGGAGGTTGAGGCGGCCGAGGATGCGGGAGATGTGGTTCTTGACGGTGCCTTCGCTGAGGAAGAGCCGCGAGGCGATCTCCCGGTTGGTCGAGCCGCCCGCGATCAGGCGCAGCACGTCCACCTCGCGTGCGGTCAGTGCCTCGCCCGGGCCCGGGCCCTGGGGGCCGGGTGCCGGCTCCGGCGCGGGGATTGCCGGACCGGGGGCTGTCAAGGCGGCGGCGAGGCGGGCCATCACCGAGGTGTCGAGCTGGGCGACGCCGGCGTGGACGAGGCGTACGGAGCGGGCGAGTTCGGCGGAGGGGAGGTTCTTGAGCAGGTAGCCGACGGCGCCGGCCCTGAGTGCTCGGGCGACGTAGTCCTGGTCGTCGAAGGTGGTCAGCATGACGACTCTGCAGGAGGGCACCCGGGTGGCGAGGACGGCGGTGGTGTCGATGCCGTCCATGCCGGGCATCCGGACGTCGACCAGGGCGACGTCCGGTCGGTGGGTGACGGCGGCCTCGACGGCCTGCGGTCCGTCGCACGCGGTGGCGACGACGGTGATGCCCGGCTGGATGCCCAGCAGGGAGGCGATCCCCTCACGGACGAGCTCCTGGTCGTCGACGACCAGGACGCGCACCGGCGCACCGGGATCCTCGGGGCTGCTCATGCGACGCTCCCCGCGAGCAGCGGGCTGCGCGGGACGGTGACGGTGACCACCACTCCGCCGGCGGCCGGGGGTGTCGAGCGGTCGTCGATGTCGACGCGCCCGCCGATGAGTTCGACTCGCTCGCGCATACCGCGGATCCCGAAGCCGGTGCCGCTCGGACGCGCGGCCGTGGAGGCGGTGAAGCCCCGCCCGTTGTCGGCGACGATCAGCCGGGCCGTGGACTGGCCGTAGGCGGCCGTGACGTCGATGCGGGTCGCCCGCCCGTGCCGGTGGGCGTTGGTGAGCGCCTCCTGTGCGGCCCGGTACAGGGCGGTGAGCGATTCGGCGTCGTACTCGGTTTCGTCCCCGGTGATGTGCAGGGTCACGGTCAGGTGGTCGTCGCCGAGGTGGCGGACCAGGTCGGTGAGCGCGCGGGTGAGGGAGAAGGGCCGGGCGTCGCGCAGCGCGCTCACGGACTCGCGGACCTCCGTGAGCGCGCGCCCGGCGGACCAGCGGGCGTCCGACACCGCCTTGGCCGAGGCCTGCGGGTCGAGCTCCCGGAACGCCTCGGCCTTCTCCAACTGGATGGCGACGGCGGTGAGATGGTGCCCGAGGCTGTCGTGGATCTCCCGGGCGACCCGGTTGCGCTCGTCGGCCGTGGACAGCTCGGCCACCCGCAGGGCGTACTCGGACAGTCGCGCGTGGGAGCTCGCCAGCTCGGTCAGGACGCCTTCCAGCCGTGCCCGCCCCTGCTGCTCCCGCACGGCGACGGCTGCCATCGACACGGCCAGCGCCAGACCCAGGCCGAACATCAGCAGGTCGGAGACGTACTCCGCCCGCACCCACCACCGGGGCACCCACAGTGTGTAGCCGGTGACCAGCAGGACGACGCAGCCCGCACCGCAGACCAGCCCGGTCCGTCGGCCGAAAGCGAGGTAGGCGGTGAACGGCACCAGGACGAACAGGGCGCGCGAGACACCCGAGCCGTCCAGCACGGCGACGGCCGAGAACAGCACGAGGCGGGCGGCCAGCAGGGCCGCCGCCGGACGGGCGGGGGTGCTCGTCGACCAGCGGCGCCGTTGGACGAGTTCGAGAGTGAGGAGCAGGACCAGGCCCGCCACGAAGCCCGCGGCGCGCCCGAGGTGCACGGGACCGTCCGACACGGCGGTGTGGTAGATCCCACCGGCCAGGACCGCCGTGTAGAGCACGGGCGGAATCCACGGCACGGCGGTCGGCGGCGAGGCCATCCGTTCCCCCTCCGAGTAGCTCTTCACCAGGGACGATACGGGACCGCAGCCGCTGGGTGCAGGTCTCGCCCGAGGTATGGCCACAGGTCATGTGCCGATCGGCAGGGAGGCGGCCGCGGCGGGGTGCCGGATGTCGGGAGGAGTGACCGTCCGGCACTCCTCGACATCCGGCCGCGCGGCCTACGGTCTGCCTGTCCCGATCAACCGCACCACCCATCCCAAGGAGTGTTGGACCCATGTCCCGCCCGATGCCCCGACGTTGGCGCCCCCTCGTCACGCTCCTGCCCGCCCTGCTGGCGGTCGGCCTCCTCCCCGCAGTCGGGGCGAGCGCCGCCGGTCCGGCCTGCGAAGGGCAGCGGCTGCGCGTCCCCGGCGCGGAGCGCCTGGTCAGCCACTGCCTGGACGACCTGACCACGACCGGCCTTCCGGTCGGCCTCACCAACCCGAAGGACTACGAGAACCTCCAGGCGCTGCACACCGTCAACCCCTCACACGTGCCGGGCATCCAGCTCGACGGCTACTTCCCGGACACCTCCACCACCAACACCAACCACGGCTGGAACCACGACAGCCAGTTCGTGATCCGGCTGCCCGAGCACTGGAACGGCGGCCTGGTCGTCGCCGGCCCGCCCGGCGTACGGCGTCAGTACGCCAACGACCAGATCATCAGCGACCAGGTGCTGGCGAAGGGCTTCGCGTACGCCGCCACCGACAAGGGCAACTCGGGCCCCGAGCTGTACAAGGACGGCGTGAAGCCGGGCGACGCGATGATGGAGTGGCACCTGCGGGTCGCCCAACTGACCGTCGCCGCGAAGCAGGTGGCTGTCAAGCACTACGGCAAGGCGCCCACCCGGACGTACGCTGCCGGTCTTTCTGCCGCCGGCTACCTGGTGCGCTGGCAGATCGAGCACTTCCCGCAGCTCTACTCGGGCGGTATCGACTGGAACGGCCTGCTGCTCACCCGGGACGAGCCCAACCTGCTGACCAACCTGCCCCCTGCCCTGCGCACCTACCCCCGCTGGGCGCGGCACGAGCCCGGCGCGGCCGAGGCCATGTACGCCGAGGGGTATCCCAAGGGCTCCGAGGACCTGTGGGCGGCCCACTACCCCCAGTGGGATTCGCTGCAGCGCATCATCCGCGAGGAGCTCGACCCCGACTACGACGGCGCCATCCAGGCCGGCACCCCGTTCTGCCCCGAGGGGACGGGCGCCGGCTGCGACACCGACTACGACTACGCCTCCCGGCCCGACAGGGTTCACGACGCGGTCGAGCGAGTCTCGCTGACCGGCCGCATCACCCGGCCTCTGATCACCATCCAGGGCACCTTCGACGTTCTGCTGCCGATCACCCGGACCGGCGACGTGTACGACCGGATGGTGAACGACTCCGGCCGCGGCGACCTGCACAGGTACTACCGGATCGAGAACGGCACCCACACCGACGGCTTCTACGACCTCGCGCCGAAGGTCGTCCGGCCGATGCAGTCCTGCTTCACCGCGGCCTTCGACGACCTGGTGGCGTGGACCGAACGCGGTGTCACCCCGCCGCCCAGCCGCACCGTGCCCCTGCCCACCGGCAACACGACCACCGGCTGCACCCTCTGACCACCCGGGCTGCGCGGGCGCCGGTCTCCCTCGGGGGCCGGCGCCCGCCTGTGCCGTCAAAGGCGGCAGTGACGCTGCGTCCGGATGGGAGTCCGGTCAGGGCGACGACCGTACGGTGGCAGGCCTGCTCGTCGCCGCCGTCGTGGTGGGCGCAGGAGGCGGCGTCGATGTTCAGCAGCGTGCGGGTCATGGTGCTGGTCGATTTGGAGAGTTCCAGGGCGCGATGCTGGCTCGCGCGGGCGCGGCGGGTGTCGGCGAGCGTGGTGTATGCATGACTCACGTGGACGCAGTGCTTCTTTTCGCTGTAGGTCAGCCACGTGTCCGACTGCTCGCTGCCGGGGAGGCGGTTCATGAGGGCGTCGGCGGCCGTGAGTGCGGCGCGGGCTTGTTCGGGCTGGTGGCTGAGCGCGTAGGCGCGGATGGCGACAGCGGGCGCCAACGTCGCCGTGGCGGTCGGGCGGGCGTCGGCGATGCGGCGGGCCTGTTCGGCGAGGTCGGCCGCCGCCTTCGGGGCGCCGTAGTTGAGAGGGACCATCGCCTCGCGGGCGAGGACCCACGCGTGCAGGCGATCGTCGCCGGATTCGGCGGCGGCCCCGGCGGTGGTGACGAACCAGGCGCGGGATTCGTTAATCCAGGTGTGCCGATGCGGCCCGCCAGGAACGCGGCGAAGCCCGGCTCGGGCGAAGAGGCGCTCAAAGTTGTGGGTTGCCACCGGGCCGCTCGCCGACGGGACCCTGCTGGACCTGCTGTGGCTAACAGGTCTGACAAGGGCCCGCATGCGGTGAGCGGGCCAGGCCGCAGGCGGCCCGCGCGTTCGCGAAGGACTACGGCACCAAATGGCCCAAAGCCGTCGTGAAGATCACCGACGACCTTGACGAGCCTGCTGGCGTTCTACGACTTCCCCGCCGAGCACTGGGTCCATCTGCGGACCACGAACCCGATTGAGTCGACGTTCTCCACGGTCAAGCTACGGACCAAGGTCACCCGCGGGGCCGGAAGCCCGGCTGCGGCCCTCGCGATGGTATTCAAGCTCGTGGAAGCCGCCCAGGCCCGCTGGCGGGCGATCACCGGATCTCACCTTGTGCCCCTGGTCCGTGCGGGGGCCAGGTTCGAGAATGGCATCCTCGTCGAACGTACTGAAACGCGGGCTGCGTGGAGTTGGGGAGGCAGAAGAGACGTGGCGACCTGTTTCATGCTCGTGGTGAACTTTGGCGACGACGCCGAGGCGGCACAGGCGGCCGCCCGCATCGACCCCAAGCCATGGGTGCTTCGCGCGGGCGCCCACCGCATCCCTCTCCACCCGCCGATGCTGGCGAAGGTGGGCTCATACATCGAGCTCTCGATCCTGCCCGTGGCCGTCAGCTGGGGTTGTGGCCTGGACGGTAGCCTCCCCAGATTCCAGCTCACCGCAGCAGAGCTGACCGAACTGGGACACCAACTCTACGAACTGCTCGCGCAGTTCCACGGATACGTCGCCGCGAAGGTCGGCTGGGATCCGGAATCACTCCTGGACCCTGCTGAGCTCAGGTGCGAGTGGTCTGACGAACTGAACGACGGCAGCATCCACGGGCTCGTGCTCTGCGAAAAGCTGCATGCGGAACTCGACCCGAGCACCGACTACGAAGTGTTCCAGCCCGGATACCGGTGGATACCGTATCGCGGGGAGGAACCCAGCAACCTCGCGGCCGACTAACTAAACAAGCCCTACCCAGGCCAGCTCATCCATGCATATTGACAATTACTCGCGAAAAGCGTGACGAGATCCGAGACGAGATCACGCCGTTGAGGCATCTGGTGGACTCGTTGAGTCTCTCTGACGCCGTACTCAGACTGAGGGAGGAACTCCTCGACCCTTGGGATGGACAGCGTCTACCGTCTCCGCGGTCCCTTCCCGACTGGTCCTTGACTGCCCTAAGACGCCGGGCAGGCCGGACGTCGCCGATGACAATAAGATCTACCTGACAGGGCTGCCGAGGGCGGGACTATATCACCGCAGGACAGGTAGGTGACGCGCTGGCCCTTGAGGCGGTCATGGCCAGGATCCGGGTTCCACGAAGCGGCCTCGCAAGGCCGAGAACCCGGCCCGCGATAGTCCTCGCCGATCGCGCCTGCTCATGCCGCGTGATCCGTGGGTGTCTGCGTCGCCGTGGCATCCGGGCCGTCATCCCATAGCCCGCCGACCGGATCGCTCACCGTCTTGGGTGAGGCGGAGCCGGAGACCGGCCGCCCGGCTCCGACGCTGAGGCATACAAGGAGCGCAACGCAGTCGACCGGTGCGTCAACCATCTCAGTCAGTGGCGCGGCCTGGCCATACGAGCCGGCATTCTCGCCATCGCTTGCCAGGCCGCGCTCCGCCTCGCCGTAGCCTCGTCTGGACCCGACACCGAGTCAGGCGGCTTCCCCGACCGGATTGTCAGGCCCATTGACCAGCTTCACGGAATTCACCGAATACCCAGCTTGGCATGGCCGCCGTCAGTCGGTACCCAGCTGTGGCTTGGGGTGGCCGGAATCGGGCTTGCCCACTGGTGGGCGGGCTTGGTGAGGTGATCGTCATGGCGGCCGACAAGGACGACTCCAGCAACTCCTTTAAATCCGGCGGCCGGAGGATGGTCACGCTGGACGACTACCACTCTGCGGCGCGTTGCCTGGTCGAGTCCTCTGCCTGGGACTACATCGACGGCGGCAGCGGTGACGAGACGACCCTACGGGAGAACCTGGCCGGCTACCGGCGCTACCGACTTCGCCCGCGCGTTCTCGTCGACGTCTCCCGCTGCGACATGCGCACCACACTGCTCGGTTCCCCGGTCGCCCTGCCCATCGCCATCGCCCCCACCGGCTTCCAGGAACTGGTCACGCCCGAAGCCGAGCCGGCCTGCGCCCGCGCCGCGGGAGAGGCGGGCACGCTGATGGTGGTCAGCACGTTCGCCACCAGGCGACTCGAGGACGTCGCACAGGTAGCGCGGGGACCGTTGTGGATGCAGTTGTACGTCTTCCGGGATCGCAGGGTCAGTGAGGATCTGGTCAAGAGGGCCGAGGCGGCCGGGTACCGGGCCCTCGTCGTCACCGTGGATGCCCCGGTTCGGGGGCGTCGGGTACGGGATATGCGCAACGCCTTCGCCCTCCCCCCGAATCTGGCACCGGCGAACTTCCCCCACACCCCTGCTGACGGCTTTTCGGCCGAGCTGTCCGCGCAGATGGCCCGGCGCATCGACCCCGCCTTCACCTGGGACGATCTGGCCTGGCTGCGCTCGCTGACCCGGCTTCCGATCGTCCTCAAGGGCGTCCTCACGGCCGAGGACGCCGTCCACGCAGCCGATCTGGGGGTAGCCGCGATCGTGGTGTCCAATCACGGCGGCCGTCAGCTGGACGGCGCGGTCACCGCTCTCGACGCGCTCCCCGAAGTGGTCTCTGCCGTCGCCGGTCGCTGTGAGGTTCTCATCGACGGGGGCATCCGCCGCGGCTCGGACGTGCTGGTCGCCCTCGCTTTGGGCGCCCGGGCGGTGCTGGTGGGCCGACCCGTGTTGTGGGGCATGGCCGTCTCGGGAACCGAGGGCGCACGGGACGTGCTTTCTATCCTGGGCACCGAGCTGGAGACCGCCATGGCCCTCTGCGGACGTACAGACCTTCCATCCGTGGACGCGAGCCTGCTGCGCCTGGCACCCCACCGCTCCTCTGACCGCGCCGACGACACTTCGTGATGGCCGCGTCTCCGTTGGTGGCTGATGCGGGCCCTGGTGCTACTTCTTCGTTGCCAGATCGACCGGTTCTCTGCCCGTTGCAGGGAAGCCTTCGGTGCTTGCACGATGCGGTTCCAGATCTTCCGGACTTCGTTCACCGTTAGGGGGAGCAGATCCGGTGACGGGTTTGACGACCGTGAGGCGGGCCGCCGCATCGGAGTCCTACGGGTCGTCCGGTGAATCGGTTCACGGTGTTCCCGGCGTCCGCGACGACCACGGGCCCCCGGTCCGCGCCCGGAGACATGGCTGCGGCCCCCTCACGTGGCGATGTCGGCGGCCAGAAACGGCTGGAGCAGTGCCAGCAGGGCGTCGGGGCGGTCCAGTGGGATGATGTGGCCGCAGTCTTCGAGGACATGGCCGATGAGGTTGTCGGTGATCGGGCGCAGTTGCTGTTCGAGCGCGGCACCGACGGGGTGCGCTCCGATGGCCATGGTGGGTATCGTGAGCCGGGCTGTCAGGGTGGCGTCCCGGAGTTGCCGGGCGCTGGCAGGCAGGGCGCGGTAGTAGGAGAAGGCGCGGTGCAGGGCGCTCTCACCGGTGTAGGCGGCGATGAATGCCTCGCGGAGCGCGGCGGGGACGCCGCGACCGAGGGTGCCGTTGTCGAGGAACCAGCCGATGTACTGGTCCTCGTGGCCGGTCAGCACGGACTCCGCGAGGCCGGGTTCGGAGTGAAATCCGAACCACCACCTGGGCCCGCCTGCCAGGGGCTCCCCGTCGTCGCTCGGCACTCCGCTGAGGAGTGACTCCATCAGGACCAGGCGGCGGACGAGGTCGGGGCGTCGCAGGGAGAGCAGGAAGGCGGGAGGGGCTCCCGCGTCGATGCCGGCTACCGCTGCGCGTGTGGCGCCGAGTGCTTCCAGCAGGTACTCGGCGTCCCGCGCGAGCGTCGCGGCGTCGTACGCCGCTCCCGCGGGCCCTCCCGTGGAGGCTTCTTGGCCGGTGGCCAGCCACCGCAGGTCCGGTGCGATCACCCGGTGGTGCCGGGACAGCGGGCCGATGACCGTCCGCCACAGTTCCCAGGTGTGGGGGAAGCCGTGCAGCAGCAGGAGGGCGGGACCCTCGCCTGCGAGGGCGACCTTGAACGCCACGCCGTCTACGGCGACGGTGCGTATCTCGACGTCCGGATCCGCGCCCGGATCGTCGGCGCGGTTGATGGGTGGCGGCGTCGAAGCGTGGGACATCACAGCAGCTCCAAGGTGATAACTGATGGTTACAACCTGAACCTAGGTGACTAGACTCGGCCTACCAAGACGGCACTTTCCCGAAAGGCGGTGAGCTCCAGGTGACCACCCGCCCCACAGGTCCCCTCGCTACACGCGGGGACCTCTTCGACCCGGACTGCCCGACGCGCCGGCTGCTCGACAGGATCGGCACGAAATGGACGTCCATGGCGATCAAGGTGCTGTCCGAGGCCGACCCGCAGGAGGTGCGCTTCGCCGAGCTCCAGCGCAGGATGCCCGGCGTGTCGCAGAAGATGCTGTCGGCGACCCTGCGCAACCTCACCCACGACGGCCTGGTTGCCCGCCGAGTCGAGCCGACCGTCCCTCCGCGCGTGCACTACCGGATCACCGCACTGGGGCTGTCTCTGGAGGTGCCGCTCGCCGTGCTCCGGTCCTGGGCCGAGGAACACATGGCCGAGATCGACACTCACCGCCACGCCGAACAGGACGCGACCGACCAGAGCTGAACCGGCTCCGCCGCACGACGGGTTCCCTGAGGCGGCATCTTTCGGGCCCTCGGACGCTTCACCACCTGAATTCCAGCGTGTTGTCCAGGCGCGTGCCCGGCCGGCCGGTCCGGTCAGGCGGTGCTCATGGACCAGGTGCATGGAGAAGGGGGGGTCCGGTTGGGCGTGTTCGAGTACCGAGATCACTGAGGCGTCGGTTGCGGCGGGCTCGCCCGCCCGCAGGCGGGAGGCGTCGGGCCTGTCACGCCGGGCGATGAGGACGCCGAGTTCGTGACGGCTGAGGGCATCGGCTCCCGCCAGGTGGCGCACGCCGTGGGCGTCGGGGGCGGCCAGCTCCAGGAGGGCGGCGGCCAGATCTCCCACAGGGACGGGGCAGCGGACGTCGTCCGTGAAGAGCACTCCGTCTCGCCTTCCCGAGACCAGGTCGTGTACCGCCTGCACATGTTCGGAACGCTCATCGCCGATGATCAGCGAAGTGCGAGCGATGACGGCGCCCGCGTACACGAGGCGGACGCCGGTCTCGGCCGCCGCCTTTGCCGCGCCGTAGGGGGGTGAGAGGATCGGGCAGCCGCCACTCGTCGTAGCTGACGCTGGACCCGGAGCAGGCATCCGCTGGGGACCGGGCCGCCTACGCCGCCGACGTCAGCAGCCGATGCCAGGAACACCAATGAGGAAGCTTCGTCTTGAAATTGCTGGTTACGGGGCTGGTGTGGGTGGCGGCTGAGTGCTCGTTGCGGGCCAGGGCGTTGATCGTCTCGGGGATATCGTCCGTCACCGCTGTACTTCGCTGCTCGTCAGGACGAGCAGGGCCTGCAGGAGGGCGGTCGCGTGGCAGGGACGACCCAGCCGCAGCGTGAAGAGGACCCGCTATCACGGACGCTGCTCATGAGGCGCTCGGCATCCTGGGGCAATGCTGACTACTCCCTACGGTCGATCTCCTTCAGGTTGGCCTCGTAGACCTCCTCGCCGACGCGGTCCCCGCGCAGCCGGCACTCGTGCAGGGCCTTGCGGGTCCATGCCCGGGCCTCGTCGCGGTCGCCGAGGTGGAAGTGGTTCACGCCCAGCAGGCCCCAGAGCTTGCCGAGGAAGCGGCGGGCGGGGGCGTCCTCGGGGTATGCGTCCAGTTCGTCGAGGAGCCGCAGCAGTGCCCGGTTGCTCTCCACGAACAGGGCTCGGTCGCTGAGCCGCTGCGCGTGTGTCAGGGCCTCCCGGCAGGCACCCAGCCGGCGTCCGTCGGTGGTGCCGCGTCGTATCTCGCGGGCGGTGAGCAGGTCGTCGAGGACTTCGGCGGCTCGCGCCATGCTCCGATGACCCGAACGCCGTGCCAGTTCGTGCGCACGGCACGCGTGCTCGATGGCTGTGTCGAGGTCGTTCCGCATGGCCGCGTGCGTGGCCATGCGGGAGTGAATGAGCGCCACCCAGCCGTCGTCGGCCAGCCCTTCGCCGAGCTCTTCGCGGAGCAGTGTGTCGGCGGCCTCGAACTCCCCGTCCTCGGCGAGGACATCAGCCTCGTGGAGCTTCTCCATGGGGTTGCCCGGCTCGTCGGCTCCCGACAGTTGGCGCAGCGCGGAGGGATGGCCCAACCCGTCCAACTCGCGCGCGATCCGCTGACCCGTCAGCATGAAGGGCCGCATGGCCTCCATGTCGCTGCGGAAGCTCTCACGCAGTTCCCGGGGCACGCTCAGCCATACGTCCCGGTCGGCGTCGAGTTCTGCGGCGTGCCGTCGGCACAGTGCGCTGAACCCGGCGTGATCCCCGTCCCGGTCGGCCACGCTGAGGGCGCGCAGCACACGTCCGAGCTCCCCTTCGACGAATTCCCCCAGATGCGGAACCTTCAATGGACCGAAGCCCCCCACTGCAGCAGATGGTGGTACAGATGCATGTACAGCAGCCCGGACGGGTGCTCGTAGCCGGAGCCCCACCCGGACAGGAGGCCGCTGTGCGGTGCGCCGGGCGCCACGTCACCGACGACCTGTTCCACGTTCTCCTCGGTGTGGTCGAGGGACACGGTGATGGCCGGGAGGCGGGCCTCGTACACCAGGCGGCACAGCGCCTGGCCCACGTCGTTCGCCACCAGTCCCGACTTCCCCACCACCACCCACACGTCGGCCCGGACGGGTTGCGCCCGCAGCCGCCCGTGCGGCAGATGCCCGACGGGGACCGGGTCCACCGCGGTCCAGCTCCCCGAGACGACCGTGACCCGCAGCTGCTTCTCCAGCTCCGCCCGGTGCCGTCGTACCCAGGACGAGATGAGCACGGCTTCCCCCTCGCACTCGGCGACGACCGCGACATGGCAGGTCGGCGTGGTGCCGGCGGCGTCCGGACCGGGGACGCGCCAGTACGGCGTCACGTCGGGAGGACCGGCGTCGGCCTGTCTCTCCTCGACGTAGCCCCGCAGGTTCAGGCCGCCCCACCCGTCGAGGGAGCCAATCACGCGGACCGGCCGTCCGCCGTCGACCGGCTGTGACCCCGAGTAGTCCGGCATCGGGATCAGGATCTTGCCCTCCCCCATGTCCGGCAGCGGAACCACACCCGTGACCAGGGCATGCCGGCTCATCCGGCCGTTCGGCACCGCAAAGGAGAGCATGCGGTCGTAGAGGTAGGGAAGGTCGCCCGGCTCCGCCATGGACAGTCCGAGCCGGCGCACGCACTCCTCGCGGGTCTGCAGTCGGAACACTTCGGTGTCCAGCAGCCCGCGCCAGATGACGAGTTGGCGGTCGTTCACCAGGCTGCGCAGCGACTCCGCATCCGTCGCGGGGCCCGACAGCCGCGCCGGTCCACCGGTGTGCAGGATGTCCGGGCGCCCGCCCACCGTGGACGTCAGCGAGGTCGCCGCCTCCAGGCTGCACCAGGCCCGGCCCAGGTAGTCGGCGACGTCGTCCAGCAGCACGAGGGTGCGCCCGGCGAACTGCAGCAGGAACAGCGATTCGAGGGTCCTGCGGAACAGCCCCTGTTCCTCGGGGGTGCGCGGAGCCTGCGGTACGCAGGTGTAGTCGTACCAGATATGGATGCGTTCCAGCAGCGGCCGGAGTGCGGGCAGGGCGTCGAGCAGGGCACTGAGGCGCTCCAGGCCGATGTCCTCCGGCGCCTCGGCCGCGCCGAGTTCGACCGCGTCCAGGCCGACCCGCTCCAGCTCCTGGGCCACCGGCGCGAGTGACGTGTCGTCCAGCACTTCACGCAGGACCCCGACCAGCAGACACTCCGCCAGGTCCGATCCGGCCACTCCGACCGGCATGTTCATCGCGGCGGGAGCCATCTGACGGGGAGTGTGCAGTCCACGCCGGTGGGCGACCCGGACCGCCTCGCACATCGAGGCGACCAGATGCCACGCGACCGTGCGCGCCTGCGTGCCGTCCGGGTCGGGCTGTCCGGCGTCCAGCCAGCGGTGCGAGACGAACACATGGTGCCGGCCGGGGAAGACACCGCGCACCAGCCGGGACGCCTCACGCATCTGGGGGAAGCGGGCGTACCGGATGAGCTCGTCCAGGGGCAGCCAGCGCGACTCGGTCAGGTGCGTCCAGACCGACATGGTGGGCTGGGGACGCACGTCCTGCGGCTCGCTGAGCCCGTCCAGCATGCGGTGGCGAACCGTCAGGGGAAACCTGCCCACGACCTCGCCCCCGGGTTCGGCCATGGCATACAACAGCCCCCGCTCGATGCCGACCCGGAACTCCCCGTCAGGCATGACGAGGTGCCGGTGGGCCAGGAAGTCACGCTGCCCGGCGAGCCGGGCCAGGTCTGTGGGCAGTCCCGTCCGCTGCCGCCGCCGCTCCTGCTCGGCGCGGGCCGCCAGGGTCTCGACACCGAGGAACGGCACCTGCGGGCAGGCGCACAGATAGCGGTACGCGATGTCGTCGTACGTCCGCTCGGCCCCGCCCCGGGCATAGGCCAGCGCCTTGGCGGCCGCCTCGCTCGCGCGCCGGACGTACAGCAGCCGGGGATGCCTCCGTAACTTCTCCGGTGGGATCGACAGCATGGCGTCGACCTCATCGGCCGGCGGTTCGCTCCCAGACAAGCAACTCACCTTCCCTCAAGGGGACTTATGCCCGGCTGTGCGATCAAAGCACGTATCTTTTCAGCAGGGTTGGCGAGCGTGACGACTACGGGGAGATGCCGCCATGGCCGAAATCAGTGACTCACTGTGGAACGACGGTATCGGCGCGGAGGACTATCGCGACGCGAAGGCCATGTATCACACCGCGGTCTTCGAGCAGTACAAGCTGTGCGTGGAGATGGCCGACCGCGTCAGCGCCCGGCGCAACCTCGCCAACACCTTCTTCCTGACCCTCCACACCGGCCTGTTCGCTTTCCTCGGCGCATGGTTGTCCCAGGAACACCACCGCGGGGTGCCGGTCGTCCTCGCCCTCGCGGCCTTGCTGGTCCTGCTGGGTATGTGTGTCACCTGGTGGTTCACCGTCCGCTCCTACCACCAGCTGAACCGGGGCAAGTTCGAGGTGATCGGTGCGCTGGAGGAGCGGCTGCCGGCCCGCACCTTCGTGGCCGCCGAGTGGCGTGCTCTCGGCGAGGGCCGGGACTGGCGCGTCTATCTGCCGCTGAACCGGGTCGAGCGGTGGATCCCCCTCCTCTTTGCCGGGGCCTACGTCCTGGGATTCGCCGCCGCCATGGCTCTGTGAAGCCCGCAGATGGTCCGTGCCGCTCGATCGGCTCAATCGGTGACCGCCACCGGATAGAGTGACGGCCACATCGCCCGGACCGAGAGAGGGATTGCCGCGTGGTCACGGTCGCCGTCACCGGGCACATGGACCTGGCCGACGAGGCAGCCGGACCGGTGCGCACGGCCCTTCATGAACTGCTGACCGGCCTGCGCGGCGACGCACTCGTGGGGCGTTCCTGCCTGGCCCGCGGCGCTGACACCCTTTTCGCCGAGGAAATCCTGGCCCTCGGCGGTCGGCTGTCGGCGATCATCCCGTCCAGGGACTACCGGGACGCGGTGGTGGCCCCGGCAGACCTCATCAGGTTCGACGCGCTGTGCGAGGCCGCCGACGAGGTGGTGATCATGCCGTACGAGCACGCGGGGCGCGCGGCCTACGAAGCGGCCAACTTCCGCCTTCTCCGAGGCGCGGACCGTCTGCTGGCCGTCTGGGACGGCAGCGCGCCCACCGGCCGTGGTGGCGGCACGGCGGACACCGTGGCCGCCGCCCGCTCGGCCGGGCTGACCGTCGACGTCGTATGGCCTCCTGGTGCGCGCAGGTCCGGCGCCTGACACCCACGCTCGATTCCGGCCTTGCTTCCGCATTCTCGTGGGAGGAAGGCGATGATCAGGGCTTCGGCGTAGTCGGGTGGCATCCGATTTGTGCTCAGGCGAGACCGACTTCGACAGATCAAGACGGTTCGCACGAACGCCATGCCACGCGAGCGGCGGTGGCGTCCGTCATGATGCGAAACCACCGCCCATCCTCCGTCCCACCCCTTGCCTATCTTATCGATATTCGATAGATTCCCATCGTAAATCGATGGAAGGGTGGGTCATGGGAAAGCTGGCAGTGGGTGCGTTGCGCGCCGTGCTCGGGGTGGTGCTCGCCGGCACCGTGTTCGTACAGGCATCGATGGTGTGGGCGTTGGTCAGCGGGAGTGACCCGGAGGACGGGTCGCTCCCGCTGACCCCGCTGCGCGTGATCACGATTCTGGGCATGGTGTCGGCCCAGGTCGCCCTGGTCTGCGTATGGCGGCTGGTGGCGATGGTGCGACGCGGAACCGTGTTCTCCCACGCCGCCTTCCGGTACGTGGACGGCGTGATCGGCGCGATCGTGGCGGCCGCCCTCGTGTGGTTCGCGGTCACGGGCCTCAACGCGCCGGGCCAGCGGGACGACCCGGGCGTCACCGTGATCATGGGCGGGGTCGGCGTGGCCATCCTCGGGGTCGCCCTTATCGTGCTCGTACTGCGGATGCTGCTCGCCCAGGCCGTCGCGCGCGACGTCGAAGCGGCGCAGATGCAGGCCGAGTTGGACGAGGTGATCTGATGCCGATCGCCGTCGACATCGACGTGATGCTGGCCAGGCGGAAGATGTCCGTGGGCGACCTCGCGGAACGCGTAGGGATCACGCCCGCCAACCTGGCGGTACTCAAGAACGGCCGCGCCAAGGCGGTGCGCTTCGCGACGCTCGCCGCGCTCTGCGAGGTGCTCGAGTGCCAGCCGGGCGACCTGCTGCGCTGGGAGGTCGAGGACGCCGCGGACGGATGACATGCGCCCCAGGGCGGGCCTGAAATCGCCTGGCACCACCGGCCCGTGACACGGTACGCCCCACCCGACACAGTCCCCACCGGCGAGGACGCTGCGGCCGGAGGGGAGGTAGCGGGCGGCCACTTCCACAGCGGGGTGGGGCGTGCGGGGTTCGGACAGCAGGGCCCGCTGGAGTTCCAGCGCCATGGTGTGTTCGTAGCTGTAGCGGCGCGCGCTGGCGATGGAGACGGCGGCCCGGCCGGCCAGCGCCTGGAGCGTCACGAGGTTGTTGTCGTCGAAGGGCTGCGATGCTGCGGCCCGACCCAGAAGGGCGACGCCGACCGGGCGACCTGCCGTGATCAGCGGGGTGAGGAGAAGCGAGTGGATGCCGGCCGATGGTCGGAGAGGAGGCGGATGAGGGAGAGGCCGGGCTTTCACCTCGCTGCCCTGAAGGTCGGCCTTGGGGGTGGTGGTAGGGGGAGGTAGGCACACAGGACGTCGATGCAGGTCTGGCGCAGGTCACGGGTGGGGGGCGTCGTCGGCCGGCCCGGCAAGGGCGTGTACGGCGCCGAGGCGCACGGCCGGGGACTCGTTGCCGAGCTGGCCGACGGCGCTGGTGAACCGTTCGGTGTGCAGACGGGTGGCCTCGCGCAGGGCGCCGTCCTCGTTGACGCGCCGGCGCCGGTAGGCCCCGACCAGGGCGCCGGCCCGGCGACCACACCGAAGGGCAGCTGCCAGGTCGAACGGAGTCTTGGGTCGATGCGCTGCTCGGGCTTCAGCCCTTCGGCGCCGAGCAGGTGCCACCCGGCGTAGAACACCGCGACGGCCGCGACGACCGCCGCGGCGACGGCCAGCACAAGGGCCCACAGGGCGGGGACCTCGACCCCACGGCGGGCCCTCGGAGCCGGGGGCCCCGCTGACGAGGAACCGACCCACCCCGCCGCCTGACGCGCCCTCACCACGAGCCCGTGAGGGCCCGATTGGGTCTCTCCGGTGTGACGGTTAGGCCGGTATCTGTAACCGCCGCTCTCCGGCGGATCGTATGCCTGGAGCGCCAGGGGGTGGACCTGCTCTGATATGCCTATCTGGGACCAGAGTTGACGCGACGTCGGATGGTGCGATCAGAGCAGCACAGTCTGGCGATCCGTTCGTATGCGACATTGCCACGCAGCTCTCGGGTGGGCACCGTGAGGGTTGGAGCCGAACTTCCCGATCACGGTGGCGAGGGCCGCAACGCCATCGCACCGGATTTCCCGTTCGCCAAGGCGCGGTGACAGTAATGGCCACGCCAAGAGGGTGACAAGCGGTGCGCAGGGGCGTGCGGGGGGTGCCCGCTCGTACCGCCGACCCCGAATCCTTTGCCTGTGCTTGAACTTGGCGACTGGTGCGGTCCGCGAGAGAGCGACGAGTGCCGCGCCTCATACTGCTCGGCCGCGGCCATCCCGCGCGCACGTCGGAGGCAGCGGGTCCGACGGAAGTCCGTCAGCGGCCCTCGATTCGAGGACCGCTCGGTACGCCGTGTGCGTCGACTCGACCCGGAACAGCCGCGGCTGGACGTCGGTGGCGATGGTGGCCGCCTCGTCCATGTGCACCCTGGCCTCGGGGTTGGCGAGCATCGCCTGGTAGTGCTCCTCGCTTTCCCACTGGGCGTAATTGATGACGCGTTCCCCGTCCTGGGAGGCGTGGAAATTGGCACAGATGAAGCCGGGCTGGTGCTTCATCGTCTCCTCGGTGGCGTGTACGAGCAGGGCGATGAGTTCGCTCTGGCGGTGTGGAGCGACGCTGAACACGTTGATGAGCGTCGCCACCGGGCGGTTGCGTCGATGGTTGCGGTAACGGTCATGTTTGCATTTGTCCCCTTACAGTGGTTGTGGGGAGCGGACACGGGCCCAATTTCCGCCGAACGGACGCGCTCCCGCCGGCCACCGTCCGGGCCGAGCCGCGGTACGGCGTCCAGCCTGCCCTCGACCACCACGTCCCAGCGCATCCGGCTGACGCTGCGTCGGCGGATCCCGGCGGTGCGCAAGAGGTACTCGGGAGGGGAGTCGGACTAGAGGGGGAGCGGGGCGAGCATGCGGGCCGGGTGGCGGGGGCCGAGGAACACGACGATGCCTTTGCCCTCGGGGGACGGGTGGGTGGCCTGGGTCCAGCCCTGGCGGCGGTAGAAGGACATGGCCCGGCCGGACTTCACGGAGGTGAGCAGCCAGGAGCGGTCTTCGGGAGCGTCCGCCGTGACCGCTTCCAGGAGCCGGGCCGCGAGGCCGGTGCCTCGGGCGCCGCGGCGGACGGCGAGTTCGTCGATCTCCCGGGCGCCGACCAGCCAGTCGACAGTGTGGTCGGGACCGAGGCCGGCGGCGGCCTGTGGATAGCAGCGGTCGCCGGGGAAGGGGGAGAGGGTCGTCCAGGCCGTGGCGAAGCCGAGCACCTCTCCGCCTTGCACCGCGGTGACGGCGGTAAAGCCCGGGCGGCGTATGTTCACGGGAAGCCGTCCAGCGAACTCCTCGGCCTTGTCCTCGTCCTCGTTCCAGGGCGGGGCGCAGAAGGCGTCGACGTACACGGAGCGCAGGGCATCGGCGTGTGTGAGCAGTTGGTCGCCCTTGAAGACGCGGATGTCGGTGTCCGTCACGCTGTCACCGCCCCGGCCGTGCCCGGGTGCAGGGCCGCGTACTTCAGCGGCGCGGACGGGTCGATCGACACGTCCAGGGGAGCGGGTTCGGCTCCGGCCCGTACGAGGAGGTCGCCGACGGCTGCGATCATCGCGCCGTTGTCCGTGCACAGCCCGAGCGGAGGCACGCGCAGCTCGATGCCGGCCGCCCGGCAGCGCTCCTCGGCGAGCGAGCGCACCCGGGAGTTCGCGGCGACTCCGCCGACCACCACCAGAGTCTCCACCCCGTACTCGGCGCAGGCGGCCACGGCTTTGCGGGTCAGGACGTCAGCGACCGCCTCCTGCAGCGAGGCAGCGCCGTCGGCCACGGGCAGCTCCCGGCCCGCATGGCCCTCGGCCCAGCGTGCGGCTGCGGTCTTCAACCCTGAGAAGGAGAAGTCGTAGGAGCCGGGCAGCGGGCGGGGGAAGGAGACGGCGCGCGGATCCCCCTCGCGCGCCGTCCGGTCGATGGCGGGACCGCCGGGGTACGGCAGCCCGAAGACGCGTGCGACCTTGTCGAAGCACTCCCCGGCGGCGTCGTCGAGGGTGTCACCGAGATGGACGATCGGATCCCGGGCCAGGTCACGCACGAGCAGGAGGGAGGTGTGCCCGCCGGAGACGATCAGCACCATGCAGGGGTTGGGCAGCGGGCCATGTTCGAGGGTGTCGGCGGCGACATGTCCGGCCAGGTGGTGGACGCCGTACAGTGGCACCCCCAGCGCGTAGGCGACCCCTTTCGCTCCTGCCAGGCCGACCTGGAGTGCTCCGGACAGCCCCGGTCCCGTGGTGACAGCGACTGCGCCGACGTCGGACAGCGTGAGGCCGGCGTCGCCGAGCGCGCGCCGGATCACCGGGCGCAGGGCGTGCAGGTGTGCTCGGGACGCGATCTCCGGCACGACGCCGCCGTAGCGGGCGTGTTCGTCCATGCTCGACGCCACCGCGTGGCCGAGCAGCCGTCCGTCCCGGACGAGTCCCACGCCGGTCTCGTCGCACGACGACTCGATGCCGAGCACGATCGGAGAGCCCATGTCCACCCCTTCCTGCGAGATTTAGGTTATTGCAAGAAGTGTGCAATAAGATCTCCTGGGATGTGAACCCGGGCACGGGTGTGCGGGCCGACGCCCAGTAGAGTGCGCCCCCGTTGCCCCCGAACCCTGAGGTGCTGAGCAGTGACCCCCGTCCGACCAGGCCCGACCTGTGCCGTCACCGTCGTCGGGATCGGAGCCGACGGCTGGGAGGGCCTCCCCGACGTCTCCCGCAGGACCCTGCGGGAGGCTGAGGTTCTCATCGGCGGGCCCCGCCAACTGGACCTGATGCCGCCCGAGTGTGCCGGGGAGCGGATCGTCTGGCCCTCGCCCCTGCGCCCTGCCGTCCCCCGCCTGCTCGTCGCTCACGCCGGCCGTCGGATCGCCGTACTGGCCAGCGGTGACCCGATGTTCTACGGCATCGGGCGGGCCATCGCCGAGGAAGTCGACGCACTCCGCGTCCTGCCCCACCCGTCGTCCGTGTCCTACGCCGCCGCACGCCTCGGCTGGCCGCTGGAGGACGTCGAGGTCGTCACGCTCGTGGGCCGCCCCACCACCCGTCTTGCCGCCGCCCTGCACGACGGCCGACGTCTGCTCGTGCTCGGCGCGGACGCCACCACCCCCGGCGAGGTCGCCGCCCTCCTCCGGGACCGCGGCTTCGGACCCAGCCGCATGCGGGTCCTGGAACAGCTCGGCGGCGACCGGGAACGTACGACCGCGCAGACTGCCGCCGACGACTGGTCGATGACGCACCCGCCCGGCGATCCGCTCAACATCGTGGCCGTCGAGTGCCGCCGGGCTCCCGACGCCCTCCGGCTCGGCGCGGTGCCGGGGTTGCCCGACGAGGCGTACGAGCACGACGGTCAGCTCACCAAGAAGCACGTCCGCGCCGCCACGCTCGGCGCGCTCGCCCCCGCTCCCGGCGAACTGCTCTGGGACATCGGCGGCGGGTCGGGCTCGATCGCCATCGAGTGGATGCGCTCCCACCCCTCATGCCGGGCGGTCACCGTCGAACGTGACGCGGTGCGCGCCGAACGCATCGCCCGCAATGCCGAGCGGCTCGGAGTACCCGGACTTCGGGTCGTCACCGGTGACGCCCCCACAGCCCTGGCCGAACTCCCCGCCCCTGATGCCGTGTTTGTCGGTGGAGGACTCACCGCACCCGGCCTCCTCGGCGCCTGCTGGGAGGCGCTGCCGCCCGGCGGACGGCTGGTCGCCAACACCGTGACGCTGGAATCCGAGGCGCTGCTCGCCGACGCCTACCGTCGTCACGGTGGCGAGCTGGTGCGTCTCGCGGTGGCGCATGCCGTGCCCGTGGGCGGCTTCACCGGCTGGCGCCAGGCCATGCCGGTGACCCAGTGGGCCGTACAGAAGACCGTCAACCCCTCACCAGGAGCAGACAGATGACCGTGTACTTCATCGGTGCCGGACCCGGCGCCGCCGACCTGATCACGGTGCGCGGTGCCCGGACGCTCGCCGCCTGTCAGGTCTGCCTGTACGCGGGCAGCCTCGTTCCGCGCGAGCTGCTGGCCGAGTGCCCGCAGGGCGCACGCCTGGTGGACACCGCCCAGCTCAACCTGGACGAGATCACCGCCGAGTTGGTGCGCGCCCACGAGGAGGGCCATGACGTGGCCCGGTTGCACTCGGGTGATCCTTCCGTGTTCAGCGCGATCGCCGAGCAGATGCGGCGGTTGGATGCCGCCGGGGTTCCCTACGAGGTCGTCCCGGGCGTCCCTGCCTTCGCTGCCGCCGCCGCTGCCCTGAAGCGGGAGCTCACGGTGCCCACCGTCGGCCAGACCGTCATCCTCACCCGGGTCGCCAACCGCGCCACCGCCATGCCGGAGGGCGAGGACCTGGCCACCCTCGGCCGCAGCGGTGCGCTGATCGTGCTGCACCTGGCCGCCAAGTACGTGGACCGGGTGGTGGACGAGCTCCTCCCACACTACGGCGCCGACTGTCCCGCCGCCGTCGTCGCGTACGCCTCCCGCCCGGACGAACTGATCATCCGGGGCACCCTGGACGAGATCGTCGGGAAGGTGAAAGAGGCCGGCGTGCTGCGCACCGCGGTCATCATGGTGGGGCGGACGCTGGGTGCGCAGCAGTTCCGTGACAGCCACCTGTACTCGCCGGAGCGGGAGCGGCACTTCAGCTGACAGAACTGCTGACGGGTACCCCTGACACTGTGCCCGTCCGCCCTCTCGTCCGGCAGGACAGGGCTGCAGAGGACGGACGGGCCCTCGTGGGCAGGGCCGCCTCGGACAGGGGCAGAGACGGCCCTGCTTCTCCAGCGCCGCTCCCTCCCAATTCGCCGTACGGGGAACACCGGAGGCCGTGCCCGCTCCCGACGCGTCGGCGTGCGCCAGGAGCGGTGATATGCATCCGGCAGGCCAGCTGCCTGGGTAAGTACAGGTCACGCGCCACGTGCACACGCTGAGCCGACTTGGCGCCGAGGACGACGTACGCGTCGCAGAGCACGCGCCAGGAAATGCCGCAGGGGTACGCTCCAGCGTGCCCCTCCACCACGTCCAGGTCATCGCACGGCCGGACGGAACCCCACTCTGATTCTCGCACCCACGACATGACCGCAGTACGAGCCCACGGCATCGTCCCGGCGTGCCTGACCCGGCAGATCCTCGTGCTCGCGGACCGGGCCTATCAGGGGGCCGGCGCCACCGCTCGCACCCCCTGCTGCCACCACCGCGCACAGCCGAAGCACCACCAGGAGTTCAACCGTGATCACGCCCGGCTGCGGGCTCTTGGAGAACGTGTCTTCGCACAGCTGAAAACCTGGCGACCGCTCCGGCGGGCTAGATGCTCCACCCGCCGTATCGGCACCATTGTCCAGGCCGTCCACACCCTCCTGACCTGTATGTATTCAGGATAGAAGAGGTTCAGTGCTCGCAGAGGGAGAATTCTCGTTCGTAGAGCTGCTCGTTGTGTTCGTCGACGAAGAACTTGCGTTCCTGCATGAGTTGTTCGCGGTAGTTCTTGGCCTGTTCAAGCGTCATGGTCGAGGTGTCGGACCATGGTTGTTGCGGTGGCACATCGGATGTCGAGACGATCTTTTCCGACGGGTCGACCAGGAAGAACGCGAGAATTTTGCGATATCCCGGGCGGGTGGGGTCCGTGAGGCGGAATGAGCCGACGCGGTGTTGCAGGATGTTCGGGAACGCCAGGCAGCGGCCCGCTGGGGTCGATGTCGATCCCAGCATCTGGTTCAGTGCGTCTTCGTCCTCCAGGCCGTAGACCTCACGCAGGCCGTTGTCGTCGTTCTGTTCGTAGTGCGGGTCGTCGAGTGCCGCCCGGAAACTCAGCCGGTTTTCGGTGATGTTCTCGCTGTCCCAGTAGTAGATGCCGGTCGAGACGATCCGCTCGTTCATCATCCCCTCGACATGCCAGGAACCGCCGGGGTACTCGGGCTTGTCCGGGGTGAGATGAATGGTGGCAAGCTTGACGATGACCTGGAGACGGCGGCCGCGCAGGTCGACTCGGGCGGATTCATCCGGCAACTCGGGCGGGGTGAAGGCCGGGGCGTCCGGGATGGCCGGGCGGCGGTTTTCCCACCAGTCGTCCTGGGCCTCTTCCCATGCACGGAGGGCCTCTGCGTGGACCCCATCATCACTGTAGGAGGATTTGTCCGGATACTCCGGCTCCGAGTCGTACCACCCGAAAGGATCGGCCTCGATCCGCAGGGGCCGCGGATGGCGCAGATCGGTGAGCACGTTCTCCAGCAGCGGGCGAAAGCGCGCGAACAAGTCCGGCAGGACGGAGGCTAGTTCGCGATGAGTCTCGGGGTGGACGTTGTTGACGTACGAACGGAAGGCGACATCGCCGTCGTCACTGACGTCGACGTCCGTGGGTAGCCACTGGAATTTCTCCGAGAATTCATACTTCGAGTAGCGGTCCGTCGGGTTCTGCCAAGCCCTCTCAGGCGCACCGCTCACCTCTCTCACGAGGCAGAACAGTGAGGGATGAACCAGATCCAGTACCTGGCCGTCGGATCCGGGATGCCAGTCCTGTTCTGCTTCGGGAACCTGCTCCAGAACCCGAACCGCCTCGCGCAGCCGGGATCTGAGCTTGTCGTCGACCAGTGTGTCCGACTGCCACACCCCGTCGACGGCGGACACCTCGACGCCGGTTCGTCCGTCCCGCAGCGCGGCGTAATGCAGGAGTTCGGCAAGCACGTAACGAACCTGCGCTTCGGTGAGGCCCTGGGCGACCGCTTCTTGCGTCCACCTGGCGACGATGTCGGCATCGTTCATCTTGTCGAACCATCCCGGCTTCGCCCGAATGATTGAGCTGCACTGCATCATCTGAAGTTCCCGCAGCGTTCGGGGTGTCGCGAACGATATGGAACGGGAAGCATGAAAGGGCAGCGGGAAAGCAGACAGGCCGGTCAATTCTCTTGGTCCTCCCAGTCGGTGTGCGGTGGCGGGAAGGATACTTCAGCAGACTGACACCGCAGCCGTGGACCTTGTCATCGCTGGTCCGGGAGCCAGGGCTTCGACGTAGTCGCGTGATGTCCGGTTCGCGCTCATCCGAGGCCGAGGAGCGCGAGGGGGGGGCGGGGGTTGCAGGCGTTGCGGCGTAGGCCGGCCGTGATGTCCTTCACTCCGGCCGTGCGGAGGGACCCGATGTCGGGTCTTGGAGCTTGAGTGGGTCTGGCTGTAGTCGGCCCGTCACACCGTCACAGATAGCGAAAGCAGGGTGAGTCGGGTCCTGTCTGCCGGCGATCGGTGGCCGGGGTCTACTGGATCGTGCTGCGTCCCACGACCGTGCCGGCTCGGTCGATGCAGAGGACGTCCACGGCGACCGGCGCTCCGCGCAGCACGGCCAGTGCCTCGTCACGGGCCGTCTTCGCCACCAGGTCGCCGAGTGGTACCCCGGCGGCCTGGCACAGCTGCAAGGCGGCGAGCCCGGTGTTGGCGGTGGCCACCTCGGCGGCGAGCGTCTCGTCCGCGCCGCCGTGCCGGGCCAGTTCGGCCAGGAAGCCCTTGTCGACCTGGGATCGGCCGGAGTGCAGGTCCAGATGGCCCGCGGCGAGCTTGGAGAGCTTCGCGAAGCCGCCGCAGATCGTGAGGCGGTCCACCGGGTGGCGGCGGATGTACTTCAGCACCGCGCCCGCGAAGTCGCCCATGTCGAGCAGGGCGTCCTCGGGCAGGCCGTACTCGGCGACGACCGTCTTCTCGGACGTGGAGCCGGTGCACCCGGCGACATGGGTCCGTCCGGCCGCCCGGGCAACGTCTACGCCCCGCCGGATGGAGTCGATCCAGGCCGAGCAGGAGTACGGCACGACGATGCCCGTGGTGCCGAGGATGGAGAGGCCGCCGAGGATGCCGAGCCGTGGGTTCCAGGTGGAGCGGGCGATCTCCTCGCCATGGTCGACGGAGACGGTGATCTCCACGTCGCCGCTGACGCCGTGCCGATCGGCGATCTCGGCGATGTGCTCGCTCATCATCCGGCGGGGGACGGGGTTGACGGCGGGTTCACCGACGGGCAGAGGCAGGCCGGGGCGCGTGATGGTCCCCACGCCGGGGCCCGCCCTGAAGACGACGCCCGTCCCCGCGGGCAGCCGCCGAACCGTGGCCCGGACCAGGGCGCCGTGCGTGACGTCAGGGTCGTCGCCCGCGTCCTTCACGATCCCCGCCATCGCGAAATCCCCGGTCAGCTCCTCGGCGGCCAGCGCGAACGACGGTGTCTGCCCCCTGGGTAGTGTGATCGTCACCGGGTCGGGAAACTCCCCGGTCAGCAGGGCCGTGTACGCGGCCGTCGTTGCCGCGGTCGCGCAGGTACCGGTGGTCCAGCCGTGCCGCAGACCGGTGTGCTCCAGCTGGGCGCGACGACCGCCCTTCGCCTGGCCGGAACCTTGCGCCCTGCCAGCACCGCTCGCCTCACCCACGCCTCTACCCTCACTGCTCCTCATGAACGGACCCGAACTCCCATGCACGTACTGATCCTCGGCGGCACCACCGAGGCCCGCCGCCTTGCCGAACTGCTCCACGGCACCCCCGGGCTGAAACTGACCAGCTCCCTCGCCGGACGGGTCGCCAGCCCCCGGCTGCCCCCGGGCGAGACGCGCGTAGGCGGCTTCGGTGGGGCGGAAGGACTGGCGGCGTGGCTGCGTGAGCACACGGTCGACGCGGTCGTCGACGCCACCCACCCCTTCGCCGAGACGATCAGCTTCAACGCGGCACAGGCCGCTGCCGACACCCATGTTCCCTTGCTCGCCCTGCGCCGGCCCGGCTGGGTCCCCGTCGAGGGCGACCGGTGGCACGAGGCGGGTTCGCTGGAGGAAGCCGCGCGGTCACTGCCCGCACTCGGCCGACGGGTGTTCCTCACCACCGGGCGCATGGGCCTGGCCGCCTTCGCGCACCTGGACGACCTGTGGTTCCTCGTCCGGTCCGTGGACGCACCCGAGCCCCCGCACCCGGCCCGCATGGAGGTGCTGCTCGACCGCGGTCCCTTCACTCTCGACGGGGAGCGAGAGCTGCTGCGGCGCCACCGCATCGACATCGTCGTCACGAAGGACAGCGGCGGAGCGGCCACCGCGCCGAAACTGACCGCTGCCCGCGAGGCCGGGGTGCTTGTCGTCGTGGTCCGCAGGCCACCGGTTCCGGAGGGCGTGCCCGTCGTGCCCGATCCCGAGCATGCGGTTCGATGGGTCGGCGAGCGCCTTGAGCAGCGGCCTTTTCGAGCCATTGACTGAAACCTGGCATGGGCTTTACTGCGGCCGTCTTGTAGCTGCAACCTATTCGCAGAAACCTAGGAGCCGCGGCTGAAAACAGCCGCTCGCCGAACAGTAAGGGTCACGCCCCATGACCACCGCTCCTGATTCCGCGTCCGCCCGGCCGACCGCTCCGGCCGCCGGCCGCGGCATCTCGTGGCACCGCATCCGCACGTCGATGACCCGCAAGGAATGGGCCAGGGTTGGCGGGATGGCCGCCTTCATCCTGGCGCTGCACGTCATCGGCTGGTTCACGCTGGTGGCGATCGTCGCTCCCGAGCACTACAGCCTGGGCACCAAGACCTTCGGTATAGGTATCGGCATCACCGCCTACACCCTCGGCATGCGTCACGCGTTCGACGCCGACCACATCGCCGCCATCGACAACACCACCCGGAAGCTGATGAATGAGGGACAGCGGCCGATGTCGGTCGGCTTCTGGTTCTCCCTCGGCCACTCCACCATCGTCTTCGCCCTTGCCTTCCTGCTCTCCCTGGGCGTGAAGGCGCTGGCCGGTCCCGTCGAGAACGACAACTCCGAGCTGCACAGCATCACCGGCTGGATCGGTACGACCGTCTCCGGGACCTTCCTCTACGTCATCGCGATCATCAACCTGGTGATCATGGCCGGGATCTGGAAGGTCTTCCGGGAGATGCGCTCCGGCCACTTCGACGAGGCCGCCCTGGAGGAGAAGCTCAACAACCGAGGATTCATGAACCGGCTCCTCGGCCGGGTCATGAAGTCGATCACCAAGCCCTGGCAGATGTACCCCTTGGGTGTCCTCTTCGGTCTCGGCTTCGACACGGCGACCGAGATCGCGCTGCTGGTCCTGGCCGGTTCGGGCGCCGCCTCCGGCCTGCCCTGGTACGCGATCCTGTGCCTGCCGATCCTGTTCGCGGCCGGCATGTCCCTGCTGGACACCATCGACGGCTCGTTCATGAACTTCGCCTACGGCTGGGCGTTCTCCAAGCCGGTCCGCAAGGTCTACTACAACCTCACCATCACCGGCCTCTCCGTCGCCGTCGCCCTGATCATCGGCACCGTCGAACTCCTCGGCCTGATCGCCGAGAAGGCCGACCTGCACGGCCCGTTCTGGGACTGGGTCTCCGAGCTGGACCTCAACATCATCGGCTACGTCATCGTCGGTCTGTTCTTCGCCACCTGGGCCGTCGCCCTGCTGGTGTGGAAGTTCGGCCGCATCGAAGAGAAGTGGACGGCGGGCCTGGCCCAGCCGGCCACGGCTCAGGAGCACGCCGAGTAGAGCCGGTCGCGGCGCCGCACGAACGTAGCGGCGCCGCTCACCTTCACGCCTCCGGATACCGGCGAGGGGTCCAGACGGTCTCCTCGCCGTCTCCCCGTCGTACCACCTGTGTCTGTGAGGAACCGACCAGCAGGATCGTGCGCATGTCGACCTCGGCCGGATCCAGCTCGCCCAGCCGCACAATCCGTACCCGCTCACCCGAGCCGCCCACGTCCCGCGCGACCACCACCGGCGTGTCCGACTCCCGGTACTCCAGCAGCAGCTCCCGGGCCTTGCCCACCTGCCAGGTACGGCTGCGCGAGCCGGGGTTGTACAGGGCCAGCACCAGGTCGGCGGAAGCCGCCGCGCGCAGCCGCTCCGCGATGACCTCCCACGGCTTGAGCCGGTCGGACAGGGAGATGGTGGCGTAGTCGTGGCCGAGGGGGGCGCCAGCTCGTGCGGCGGCCGCGTTGGCGGCGGTCACGCCCGGCAGCACACGCACAGCTACATCCAGGTACTCGGGCTGAGAGGCCGCCTCCAGGACAGCGGTGGCCATCGCGAAGATCCCCGGGTCGCCGCCGGAGACCACGGCCACCCGCCGCCCTTGCCGGGCCAGTTGCAGGGCGAACTCGGCGCGCTCGGCCTCCACCCGGTTGTCCGAGCCGTGCCGGGCCTGGCCCGCCCGCTCGGGGACCCGGTCGAGGTAGGTCGTGTAGCCGACCAGGTCGTCAGCGGCGGCCAGCGCACCTCGCGTCTCGGGCGTCAGCCACAGCGGACCGGCGGGACCCGTGCCGACCACGACCACTTCGCCCCGCTCCCGTGCGGGCGGTTCGGCGTCCACCCGGCTCGGCAGGACGGCCACCGAGAAGTACGGCACCGACTCCGCGTCCACGTCTGCCAGTTCGGCGACGCGCTCCTTGCTCATGGTGGCCCGCTCCACGTACCGGGCCTCGCCCAGCCGCCCCGAACTCTCCAGTGCACGGCGTACCTTGGGGAAGGTCCGCCCGAGCTTCATCACCACCGCCGCATCCGTCGAGGCGAGCCGCGCGGTCAGCTCCTCCTCGGGCAGGGTGCCCGGCAGGATGGTCAGCACCTCCTCGCCCTCGGCGAGCGGTGCGCCCAGGCGGGCCGCGGCGGCCGACACCGAGGTGACACCGGGGACGACCTCGGTGTCGTAGCGGTCGGCGAGCCGCTTGTGCATGTGCATGTAGGAGCCGTAGAAGAGCGGATCGCCTTCGGCGAGCACCGCCACCGTCCGGCCGGCGTCGAGATGCGCCGCCAGCCTGGTCGATGCCTCGGCGTAGAAGTCCTCCATGGCACCCCGGTAACCGCCGGGGTGGTCGGTGGTCTCCGTCGTGACCGGATAGACCAGCGGTTCCTCGATGTGGTCGGCGCGCAGGTGCTTCGCCGCGATCGAGCGGGCGATGGACCGCCCGTGCCGTGCGCTGTGGTACGCGACCACGTCCGCCTCGGCGATCACCTCGACAGCCCGCACGGTCATCAGAGAGGGGTCACCGGGGCCGAGTCCCACCCCGTACAGCTTGCCGCTCACTCTTCCTCGCTTGCGATCGCGTTGACCGCGGCGGCGGCGATGGCGCTGCCACCGCGACGGCCGCGCACCACCAGGTGCTCCAGGCCGGACGGATGCGCGGCCAGTGCGTCCTTGGACTCGGCGGCACCCACGAAGCCCACCGGGACACCGATGACGGCGGCGGGCCGGGGAGCGCCCTCCTCGATCATCTCCAGGAGGCGGAAGAGGGCGGTGGGCGCGTTGCCGACGGCGACGACCGCGCCGTCCAGCCGGTCGCGCCACAGTTCCAGCGCTGCCGCGCTGCGCGTGGTGCCCATCTTCGCGGCCAGCTCCGGAACGGCCGGGTCGGACAGCGTGCAGAGCACGTCGTTGTCCGCGGGCAGCCGCTTGCGGGTCACGCCGCTGGCCACCATCTGCACGTCGCAGAAGATCGGGGCCCCGGCGCGCAAGGCCTCGCGGGCACGCGCCACGACTGCGGGCGTGTAGGACAGGTCCCGGACGAGGTCGACCATCCCGCAGGCGTGGATCATGCGCACCGCGACCTGGCTGACGTCGGCGGGCAGGCCCGCGAGGTCCGCTTCCGCGCGGATGGTGGCGAAGGACTGGCGGTAGATCGCCGCTCCGTCCTTCTCGTAGACGTGGGTGGTCACAGTGCTCTTCTCGCTGCTCTCGGTCGTCGTACGGCTCATGAGGTGATCGCCGCCAGGGCGGCGTGGATCTGGGAGGGATCTCCTGCGGAGACGGTTCGCTCGTTCTGGCCGGCTGCGGTGGCCGACAGTCGGTATCCGCCGCCCGGCATCGCGACCACGTCGACGTGGTTCCCATGGGGATGCCCGCAGCGGCGTTCACAGCCGGACCAGTACAGGGGGAGGCTCTGACTGCCTGCTGCATCAAGGGCCTGGGCCGCGGCCGCTCGTACGTCGGCGTGTGCCTTGGCGCATCCGGGCCGGCCGATGCAGGCGCCTACACGCAGCCAGGGGGATGCGGGGTCGGTGACGAGTCCGGCTGCGCCGAGACGGGCGAGCGACTCGGCATCCTGCGCGGCGGTCGTACCCGAGGTGGGGACGACGACACCACGCCAGGGGGTCAACCGCAGCTCGGTGCCGGAGACGTGCGCCAACTCCTCCCACTGGTGGGCAGAGAGCCGTCCCAGCGGAACGTGCACGGACAGGGCTGCACCGACGACTCCCGGAGGAGGGCCATCAGCGACGCCGACAGGCTCAGGCTGCTCCTCGTGGCCGATTTGCTCAGCGACCAGACGGCTACGGACCAGACGATCAATCTCGCTTTCGGGTAGGGCAAGTTCGGATACCCGCCAGGCTTTCGTCCCGTGCGACCGTGCTGCCTCCAGGAACACCTCGGCAGCCACCAGCGCAGCCCGCGACGCGTCACCGGCAGCCACACGGACCGCCCCGGGAGCGAGCCACGCGCCCCCGTCCGCAGTCGCCCGCAGCGTGACATCGGCACCAAGGCCGGCCACATCGCCCCGTCCGTCGTCCAGGGCGAACAGGAACCGTCCCGACAGCCCCCTCGCTGCCCTGCTCGCGCACAAGTCCGCGTCCAGGGCCGTCAGCCAGGGCCGTACGTCCTGCCGGCCGTCGCCGTCGAGACCGGACAGGGGCGAAGCGACGACGTTGCGCACCCGCTCGTGCTCCCGCGAGGGCAACAACCCGGCCGCGTCCAGCACCTCCGCCAGCTCCGCACCGCACTCGTCTGGCAGCCCCCGCAGCTGCACGTTGCCGCGTGACGTCAGATGCAGGCTGCCGTCCCCCAGCTCGCGGGCCGCTTGTCCGAGCACCCTGGCCTGACGGGTGGTCAGCACGCCTCCGGGGACCCGGATGCGCGCCAGCGCCCCGTCGTCCGCCGCATGCAAGCGCAACGACCCCGGGCAGGCGTCACCGCGGTCGCGTGAAGCCGGTGTGGCCTGGGGTGATGGAGGAAGGGCAGCCGAGGGCATGGCGGTGAGCATACCTACGATCACACCGAATGTATGCCCCGCTCTACTTCCGTGGCCCTTACTATGCTCCTCGGTGGATCATCCGGTCCACGACCGCCACGACGGCGACAGGGGAGGAAGCCCGGTGCGAATCCGGCGCGGTCCCGCCACTGTGAGCCCGCCCCCAGGGGTCGGGTGAGCCAGGAACTTCCCTTCCCCGCACCTCGGGTTCGTCCGAGCAGGGGAGACCCATTCCGACACCGCCCGGGGCGCGGACCCCGAGGAAGGCCAGGCGCCGCATGCCCACTCCGTCCGGGGAGCGTGCCCCGCACGCCCGCGAGATCCTGCTTCTGTCGACGTCCGACACCGACCTGCTCAGCGCCCGTGCGGCCGATGGCCCGGTCGCCTACCGCTTCGCCAACCCGTCCCGCCTCGTCCTGGACGACCTCCCCGCCCTCCTCGACGGCGTCGACCTGGTGGTCGTACGCCTCCTCGGCGGGATTCGCGCCTGGCAGGACGGCCTCGACCTGCTGCTCGCCGACGGGCGCCCGGTGGTCGTCCTGACCGGCGAACAGGCCCCCGACGCCCAGCTGATGGCCGCCTCCACCGTCCCCGTCGGCATCGCCGCCGAGGCCCACGCCTACCTCGCCCACGGCGGCCCCGCCAACTTGCAACAGCTCGCCCGGTTCCTCTCGGACACGGTCCTGCTCACCGGCCACGGCTTCGAGGGGCCCGCGCCTGCGCCGACCTGGGGCCCGCTGGAGCTCCCGGATCAGCCGACCGATGGTCCGACGGTTGCCGTGCTCTACTACCGCGCTCACCACATGAGCGGCAACACGGCCTTCGTTCACGCCCTGTGCGACGCCATCGAAGACGCGGGTGCCCGGCCCCTGCCCCTGTATGTCGCCTCCCTGCGCGCCCCCGAGCCGGAGCTGATCGACGAACTCCGCGCCGCTGACGCCATCGTCACCACCGTCCTGGCAGCCGGCGGCACCAAACCCGCCGAGGCATCGGCCGGCGGCGACGACGAGTCCTGGGACGCGGGCGCGCTCACCGCCCTCGACGTACCGATCCTCCAGGCGCTGTGCCTGACCGCCTCGCGTTCCGCCTGGGAGGAGAACGACGAGGGAGTCTCCCCGCTGGATGCGGCCAGCCAGATTGCCGTACCCGAGTTCGACGGCCGCCTGATCACCGTCCCGTTCTCCTTCAAGGAGATCGACGCCGACGGCCTGCCCGCCTACGTCGCCGACCCCGAGCGCGCGGCCCGCGTCGCCGGAATCGCCGTACGCCACGCCCGACTTCGCCACATCCAGTCCGCCGACAAGCGGCTCGCACTCGTCCTGTCCGCGTACCCGACCAAGCACTCCCGCATCGGCAACGCGGTCGGACTGGACACCCCTGCCAGCGCCGTCGCCCTGCTGCGCCGCCTGCGCGACGAGGGCTACGACTTCGGCGACACCGACGTCCCCGGACTGGCCTCCGGCGACGGCGACGAGCTGATCCGCGCGCTCATCGAGGCGGGCGGCCACGACCAGGACTGGCTCACCGAGGAGCAGTTGGCCCGCAACCCGGTACGTATCCCGGCCGCGGACTACCGACGCTGGTACGCCACGCTCCCCAAGGAACTCCGCACGGCGGTGGAGGAGCACTGGGGCCCCGCGCCCGGCGAGATGTTCGTCGACCGCAGCCGCAACCGCGAGGGCGACATCGTCCTGGCGGCCCTGCGCTTCGGCAACCTGCTGATCCTCATCCAGCCCCCGCGCGGCTTCGGCGAGAACCCGATCGCCATCTACCACGACCCGGATCTGCCGCCCTCCCACCACTACCTCGCCGCATACCGCTGGATCGCCGCTCCGCAGTCGGACGGCGGATTCGGCGCGGACGCGATGATCCACCTGGGCAAGCACGGCAACCTGGAGTGGCTGCCCGGCAAGAACGCAGGCCTGTCGGCCGCCTGCGGCCCCGACGCCGCCCTCGGCGACCTCCCCCTCGTCTACCCCTTCCTGGTCAACGACCCCGGCGAGGGCACCCAGGCCAAGCGCCGCGTCCACGCCACCCTCGTCGACCACCTCGTCCCGCCGATGGCCCGCGCGGACTCCTACGGAGACATCGCCCGCCTGGAACAACTCCTCGATGAGTACGCGCAGATCGCCTCCATGGACCCGGCCAAGCTGCCCGCCATCCGCGCCCAGATCTGGACCCTCATCCAGGCCGCCCGCCTCGACCACGACCTGGGCCTGGACGACCGCCCCGACGACGACGGCTTCGACGACTTCCTCCTCCACGTCGACGGCTGGCTGTGCGAGGTCAAGGACGCCCAGATCCGCGACGGCCTCCACGTCCTCGGCAACCCGCCCGCCGGCCAGGACCGTGTCAACCTCGTCCTCGCGATCCTCCGCGCCCGCCAGATCTGGGGCGGCGCCACCGCCCTGCCCGGCCTGCGCGAGGCCCTCGGCCTGGACGAGTCCGCTGCGACCCGCACGACGGCCGACGAAGCGGAGGAGCAGGCCCGCGCGCTCGTGCAGGCGATGGAGGACGCGGGCTGGGACTCCTCTGCCGTACCCACCGAGCAAGGCGAACAGGTCGCCGCCATCCTGGAATTCGCCGCCCGCGAGGTCGTCCCGCGCCTGGCCGCGACCACCGCCGAACTCGACCACACCGTCCACGCCCTGGCCGGCGGCTTCGTCCCGGCGGGCCCCTCCGGCTCCCCGCTCCGCGGCCTGGTCAACGTCCTGCCAACCGGCCGCAACTTCTACTCGGTCGACCCCAAGGCCGTCCCCTCCCGGCTCGCCTGGGAGACCGGACAGGCCCTCGCCGACTCCCTCCTGGAGCGCTACCGCACCGACAACGGCGACTGGCCCACCTCCGTCGGCCTGTCCCTTTGGGGCACGAGCGCCATGCGCACCGCCGGAGACGACGTGGCCGAGGCCCTCGCCCTGCTCGGCGTCCGACCGGTCTGGGACGACGCCTCCCGCCGTGTGACCGGCCTGGAGCCCATCCCGTACGAGGAGCTGGGCCGCCCCCGCATCGACGTGACCCTGCGCATCTCGGGCTTCTTCCGCGATGCCTTCCCGCACACCATCGGGCTCCTGGACGACGCCGTACGCCTGGCGGCCTCGCTGGACGAACCGGCCGGGATCAACCACGTACGCGCCCACGTGCAGGCGGATCTGTCGGCCCACGGCGACGAACGCCGGGCCACCACACGCATCTTCGGCTCCCGCCCAGGCACGTACGGCGCGGGACTGCTCCAGCTGATCGACTCCCGCGACTGGCGCACGGACGCCGACCTCGCCGAGGTCTACAGCGTCTGGGGCGGCTACGCCTACGGCCGCGAACTCGAAGGCCGCCCGGCTCGCGAGGAGATGGAGACGGCGTACAAGCGGATCGCGGTCGCGGCGAAGAACACGGACACCCGCGAGCACGACATCGCCGACTCCGACGACTACTTCCAGTACCACGGCGGCATGGTGGCCACCGTCCGCGCGCTGCGCGGCACCGCGCCCGAGGCCTACATCGGAGACTCCACCCGCCCCGAGACGGTCCGCACCCGCACGCTGGTCGAGGAGACCTCACGCGTCTTCCGCGCCCGGGTCGTCAACCCCAAGTGGATCGAGGCGATGCGCCGCCACGGCTACAAGGGCGCCTTCGAACTCGCCGCCACTGTCGACTACTTGTTCGGATACGACGCCACGACCGGCGTGGTCGCCGACTGGATGTACGACAAGCTCACCGAGACGTACGTCCTGGACCCGACCAACCGGGAGTTCCTCCAGCAGGCCAACCCCTGGGCCCTGCACGGCATCGCCGAGCGGCTGCTGGAGGCGGAGTCGCGGGGGATGTGGGCGAAGCCGGATCCCGCGGTGCTGGATGCGCTGAGGCAGGCGTACTTGGAGACGGAGGGAGACCTCGAAGGCGAGGGCTGAGACTCTTATTGCGAATAGGTCGCAATAACGCTTAGATTGCAAGTAGTGGCCGGCCGGGGTGGCTGAAGCGGTGCACCTCAATGTCGGCCTGGTGTGGGGCGTCGTCCCGCCTTGACAGCGTCCGTTCCAAGGACGGCGCCCCGCACCGATAGGCCCGCTCAGTCACCGCAGCGGGCGCAACGGCCGTAGACCAGCAGCGACCCGGAGGCGCCGGGCCTCAGCCCGGTGAACTCCGCGATCCGTTCCACGGCCTCCCTCAATGGCTCACTCGCGAGGGTCCCCACCTGGCCGCACTGCTCGCACACCGTGTGGTGGTGCGGCTCCGAGCTGATGCCGTACCGCTTCGGGCCCGGTCCGTGCACCGCGTGCGTCAGGCCGACGGCCGTCAGTGTCTCCAGGGTCCGATAGACGGTCGCCGGATCGAACGGCGCGCCCAGCCGGTGCAGTTCCGCGCAGGCTTCCGCGGAGGAGAGGTGCAGCCCGGACCTCGAGAGCATGGCCAGCGTGTGCAGCCGGCTGGGAGTGCAACGCAAGCCGTGGCATCGCAGCAGTACCGAGGCATCCGGTGGCGTGGTCGTATCGGTATGCGCCGACGGCGAGGTCGTGGTCACGCTACTGCCTTTCCCGCCGCGAGCGAGGAGTCCGGGTCGCGAACTGCCCTCGCGTGACGGTCGCTGATGGTTCGTCCGCGTGGATGGTGCTGGGGATCGGGCGATTGTCGGCTCGTGTCCCGTACGACACGGGAGGGGTCCTAGGTCCAACGCCTGATCGCAAGGTACCGTTCCTGCTGTTAACGTGCAGCTGCATACCGTTGGCAATAACGTCGGAGGACGTTGAACATGGCGCTTTACACGCTCCCGGAGCTTCCGTACGACTACTCGGCGCTCGCCCCGGTCATCAGCCCCGAGATCATCGAGCTGCACCACGACAAGCACCACGCGGCCTACGTGAAGGGTGCGAACGACACGGTCGAGCAGCTCGCCGAGGCGCGGGACAAGGAGACGTGGGGCTCGATCAACGGCCTGGAGAAGAACCTTGCGTTCCACCTTTCGGGCCACATCCTGCACAGCATCTACTGGCAGAACATGACCGGCCCGAAGGACGGCGGCGGCGAGCCGCTGGCCCAGGACGGCGTGGGCGACCTGGCCGA
>NZ_JBEXYL010000073.1:0-42877 GCF_040630895.1 Streptomyces sp. NPDC005728 | reverse complement strand
ACGCCGGCGGGAAGTCCCTCCAGCGTCGCGACAAGTGCCGGACCGTGGGACTCCCCCGCGGTCAGCCAACGCAGCCTGCTCAACGGTGCTCCTCCGTGTTCGCGCCCGGTACTGCCCTGCGTACGCACGTCCTCGCGTACGGCGACGGCGCGACCGGGTGCGCGACCCCGGTCCGCCACCTCCGATCCTCCCACGTCCGGGTCCGGTGTCCGGCCGCCGGTCCAGCAGGCGGGACGCGCGGCCGACCGGAGCGAGCCGGTCAGCGAGCCGCGAGCGCCTTCCCGCCGGCGTGCCGCATGGCCTCCAGGGGGGCCGGGGAGCGGCCGGTCATCTGCTCGACCTGGAGAACGGCCTGGTGGACCAGCAGGTCGAGGCCGCTGAGGACGGCGCCGCCGAACATGGACCAGCGGGCCGCGAGCTCGGTGGGCCAGGGGTCGTAGAGCACGTCGAAGAGGGTGGCGGGACGCTCGGGTACGGCGGCGGCGAGGGCGTCGGTGGTGCCGGCGGGGGTCGTGGCGATCACCAGGGGGGCGCGCAGGGCCTGCTCCGCGTCCGCCCAGGGAGCCGTACGGACGTCCACGTCGAGCCGTTCGCCCCACTGGCGCATCTCGGCCGCGCGGGCCTCGCTGCGTACGTAGGCGACGACCTCGCCCGTGCAGATCCGGGCGAGCGCGGCCAGCGCCGAGGAGGCGGTGGCACCGGCGCCGAGGATCGCCGCGGAGTCGACCTGTTCGATGCCGTGCTCACGCAGGGCGGCCACCATGCCCGGGATATCGGTGTTGTCACCGGTACGGCGTCCGTCCTCGGTGAAGACGACCGTGTTGACGGCGTCGACCGAGGCGGCCGTCTCGCTGATCTCGTCCAGCAACGGGATGACCGCCCGCTTCAGCGGCATGGTCAGCGAAAGCCCCGCCCACTCCGGCCCCAGCTTCGCGAAGAAGCCGGGCAGGGCGGCCTCGTCGACCTCGAAGCGGTCGTACGACCAGTCGGTGAGCCCGAGTGCGTCGTAGGCAGCCCGGTGCAGCACCGGGGAGAGGGAGTGGGCGATGGGCGAACCGAGCACGGCGGCCCGGCGGGCGTCAGTTGCCCGAGTTGGCATTGAACTTGTCCTTGAGCTTTTCGAATTCCTCGTTGGTCCTGGCGAATTCGGTGTTGCTCACACCGTCGGTCGCCACGAAGTACATCCAGCCGTCGTTGGTCGGATTCAGCGCCGCCTTCATCGCGTCCTCGCCGGGGTTGCCGATGGGACCGGGCGGGAGGCCCTTGTGGGTGTATGTGTTGTACGGGCTCGGGTTGCTGTTGATCTCCTTCTCGGAGATGTGGATGTTGCTCGTGCCCTTGAGGTAGTTGTACGTCGAGTCGAACTGCAGCAGCCGGTTGCTCTCGGTATTGGTGGGCTTGAGGCGGTTGTAGACCACTTCTGCCATCTTGCGGAAGTCGTCGTGCGTCTTGCCCTCGGCCTGGACCAGGCTCGCGACCGTCACGAGCTGGAACGCGTTGCTCAGACCCAGCGCCTTCGCCTTTGCCGGCAGGTCGTAGGCGGCGTACCTCTCCTTGGCCTGGGTGACCATCTGCTTCAGGATCGCCTCGGGCTTCATGCCCTTCGCCGCCGGATAGGTGCCCGGGAAGAGGAAGCCCTCCAGCGGGTCCTGGATGTCGCTGCTGCTCTGCGCCCAGCTCGGCACACCGAGCGTCTTGTACTGCTGCTTGACGAGTTTCCGGGTCGTTCCGGTGGAGAGTTCGAGTTTCTTGTCGATCGCCGCGTAGACACCGGCGTTGCGCTCGCCGGGCGTGACGACCACATTGTTCTGGCTCTTCGGGTCGAGCATCATCTTGACGGCGCTGGCGGCGGACATCTCCTTCTTCAGGACATAAGCGCCGGCCTGGATTCCGTCGCCGCCCGGGGTCGTTCCCTGCGCGTGGACGAACGCGTCGACGCTCTTGACGACCCCGGCCTCCCTCAGGCGGCGGCCGATCTCCATGCCGCCCGCGCCCTTGGGGATCTCGACGGTCACCGTCTCGTTGATGCCGTCGCCCGCAAAGTCCGGGGCCGCGCCGAAACGATTTTGGTAGTACTTGTAGCCGAAGTAGCCGACCGTGCCCAGGCCACCGCCGAAGACCAGGACGACCACCATGCAGGCGCAGCCGGTGCGTCGTTTCTTGCTTTTGACGGGTTTCTTGCCGCGTCGCTCGCCGCGTCCGCTGCGGCTGTCCGCTTCGTCGGCGTCCTCGTCATCATCGCCGCCGCCCGCGAAGAAGGCGTGCTCACCCTGGTCCTCACCCGGGTCCCAGCCGGTCTCCGGGTCCGGCTCCGGTTTCGACTCGGGGCGCCTGCGGCCGGGCGGCTCCGGCGGCGGGTAGGCGTCCTCGGTGCCGTAGAAGTCGGGCTGCTCGCCGCCGTAGGCCACGGGCTGCTGGCCGTACGGGTCGCCGGGGTCGGCCGCGTAGGGCACATGGCCGTGGGTGCCGGTCGCGTCCCACCCGCCCTGGTGCTGGTACTGCTGCTGGGCCTGGGCCACGTACTGCTGGTCCTGGCCGGCGTACTGCTGGCCGTACTGCTGATGGCCCTGTCCGTCGTAGTACTGGTGCTGCTGCTGGTCATACCCGGGCTGCTGCCCCTGGGTCCAGTCGCCGTACTGCGGCTGCGGGTACTGCTGCTGCGCCTGGCCGTCGTAGGGGGACTGCTGACCCGCATGGGTCTGCTGCCCTCTCCATCCGTCGTCCCCGTACAACGGGTCCTCCGGATGCCACGGTTCGGAGCCAGGGCCCCGGCCATACTCAGTCATCGATCCCCTAGAGCCGCGAGGCCGACGGTAGCGCGGCCGGTGGACCGGCTTCCGTTCCGCCTCTTGCTGTGCGGCGGCTGTTCGAACGCCGCCGCATCGCGCGGAACGTTACCGTATCGCGATCAGATGACCACTTCGACGCCCTCGCCGGGTGCTTTACCTGACACCCGTTCGGATTCCAGGGCCTGCTGAAGAATGATGACGGCGGCGGCCTGGTCGATGACCGAGCGGCCCTTCTTCGACTTCACCCCCGAGGCGCGCAGTCCCTGACTGGCCGTCACGGTCGTCATCCGCTCGTCCACCAGGCGCACCGGCACCGGCTTGATGCCCTCGGCGAGTTCCTGGGCGAAGGTGCGGACCTTCAGTGCGGCCGGGCCCTCGCCCCCCTTGAGGGAGCGAGGGAGCCCGACGACGACCTCGATCGGTTCGTACTCCTCCACCAGCTGCCTCAGCCGGCGGTGGGCGGCCGGGACGTCCCGGCCGGGGACGGTCTCCACCGGGGTGGCGAGGATCCCGTCGGGGTCACACGAGGCGACCCCGATCCGGGCGTCCCCGACATCGATCGAGAGTCGGCGTCCTCTGCGCATTTCCGACCGTTTCCTTACTTGGCGGTCTCGGCGACGAGTCGCTCGACGGCCTCGACGGCCTCACCGACGGCGGCCGGGTTCTGGCCGCCGCCCTGGGCGACGTCCGGCTTGCCGCCACCGCCGCCACCGAGGGTCTTGGCGGCGGTACGGACCAGGTCACCGGCCTTGAGGCCACGCTCGCGGGCGGCCTCGTTCGTGGCGATGACGGTCAGCGGCTTGCCGTTGTTGACCGTGAAGAGGGCGACCACGGCGGCCCGGCCGCCCTGGATGCGGCCCCGCACGTCGAGGACCAGCTTGCGCAGGTCGTCCGGCGTGGTGCCGTCCGGGACCTGACCGGTGACGACGGCGACCCCGCGGACGTCCTTGGCGGACTCGGCGAGACCGGCAGCGGCCTGGAGCACCTTCTCGGCGCGGAACTTCTCGATCTCCTTCTCGGCGTCCTTCAGCTTGCCGAGCATGGCGGAGATCTTCTCCGGAAGCTCCTCCGGACGGCCCTTGACCAGCTCCTGGAGCTGGGCGACGACCGTGTGCTCGCGGGCGAGGAAGTTGTAGGCGTCGACGCCGACGAGGGCCTCGATACGACGGACGCCCGAGCCGATGGAGGACTCACCGAGCAGCTTCACCAGGCCCAGCTGGGCGGTGTTGTGCACGTGCGTGCCGCCGCACAGCTCCTTGGAGAAGTCGCCGATGGTCACGACGCGGACCCGCTCGCCGTACTTCTCGCCGAACTCGGCGATGGCGCCCTGCTTCTTGGCCTCGTCGATGCCCATGACCTCGGCGTGCACGTCGAGGTCGCGGGCGAGCACCTCGTTGATCTTCTGTTCGACGTCGGTCATCACGGCCGTCGGGACGGCGGACGGGGAACCGAAGTCGAAGCGGAAGCGGCCGGGCTGGTTCTCCGAACCGGCCTGGGCGGCCGTCGGGCCGAGGGCGTCGCGCAGGGCCTGGTGGGTCAGGTGCGTGGCCGAGTGGGCGCGGGCGATGGCCTTGCGGCGACGGTGGTCGATGGAGGCGTGGGCCTTGGCGCCGACGGTCACCTCGCCGACCTGGACGACGCCCTTGTGGACGTAGACGCCCGGAACCGGCTTCTGGGTGTCGCGGATCTCGATGACGGCACCGGAGTCGACCTTGATCCGCCCGGTGTCGCCGATCTGGCCGCCGCCCTCGGCGTAGAAGGGAGTGCGGTCCAGGACGATCTCCACCTCGTCGCCCTCGGTGGCGGCCGGGGAGGAGGCGCCGTCGACGAGGATGCCGACGATCGTGGTCTCGCCCTCGGTGTCCGCGTAGCCGATGAAGTCGGTCTCGCCGGTCTTGTCGGCGATCTCGCGGTAGGCACCGGCGCCGGCGTGGCCGGTCTTCTTGGCCTGGGCGTCGGCCTTGGCGCGCTCCCGCTGCTCCTTCATCAGGCGGCGGAAGCCCTCCTCGTCCACGGAAAGGCCCTGCTCGGCGGCCATTTCGAGGGTGAGGTCGATCGGGAAGCCCCAGGTGTCGTGGAGCAGGAAGGCCTTGTCGCCGGCCAGGATCGTGCCACCGGCCTGCTTGGTCTCGGTGACGGCGGTGTCGAGGATGTTGGTGCCGGCCTTCAGCGTCTTGAGGAAGGCGTTCTCCTCGGCGACGGCGACCTTCTCGATGCGCTCGCGGTCGGTGACCAGCTCCGGGTACTGCTGACCCATCATGGCGATGACGGTGTCGATCAGGTCGAGGACGACCGGACCGGTGGCGCCCAGCAGGCGCATGTTGCGGATGGCGCGGCGCATGATGCGGCGCAGGACGTAGCCACGGCCCTCGTTGCCGGGGGTGACGCCGTCGCCGATGAGCATCACCGACGTACGCATGTGGTCGGTGACCACGCGCAGGGAGACGTCCGAGTCGTGGGCGTCGCCGTAGGCCACGCCGGTCAGCTCGGTGGCCTTCTTGATGACGGCCATGGAGGTGTCGATCTCGTACATGTTCTGCACGCCCTGCAGAATCATGGCGAGGCGCTCCATGCCGAGGCCCGTGTCGATGTTCTTGCTCGGCAGCTCGCCGAGGATCTCGAAGTTGTCCTTGCCGATACCCTCGCCGCGCTCGTACTGCATGAAGACGAGGTTCCAGATCTCCACGTACCGCTCGTCGTTGACGGCGGGCCCGCCCTCGACGCCGAACTCGGGGCCGCGGTCGTAGTTGATCTCGGAACAGGGGCCACAGGGTCCGGGGACACCCATGGACCAGTAGTTGTCCTTCATGCCGAGACGCTGGATGCGCTCCTTCGGCACGCCGACGACCTCGTGCCAGATGCGCTCGGCCTCGTCGTCGTCCTTGTACACCGTGATCCAGAGCTTCTCCGGCTCCAGGCCGTAACCGCCCTTGTCCTGGGGGCTGGTGAGCAGCTCCCAGGCGTACTTGATGGCGCCTTCCTTGAAGTAGTCGCCGAAGGAGAAGTTGCCGCACATCTGGAAGAACGTGCCGTGGCGGGTGGTCTTGCCGACCTCTTCGATGTCGGGCGTGCGCACGCACTTCTGGACGCTGGTGGCACGGGCGTAAGGCGGCTTGACCTCACCCAGGAAGTAGGGCTTGAAGGGAACCATGCCGGCGGGGACGAGGAGCAGAGTCGGGTCGTCCGCGATGAGCGACGCCGAAGGGACGACGGTGTGCCCGCGCTCCTCGAAGAAGCTCAGCCAGCGGCGGCGAATCTCGGCCGACTCCATCAGTGGTCCTCATTCCGGTTGTACGAGTACGTCGTGTTCTCGATGTACTTCGGGTTGCTGCGGTTGTTCTCGATGGCGGTGTGCTGACGGGGCTCGGGGAGTCCGGGGCTGTCGTGGATGCCCAGCGCCTCCTCCAGCTCGGCCTCCCGCTGCGCCATGTTGTCGCGGACGTCGAGCGCGAAGCCGACCGCGCGGTCCTTCAGGCGCTGACCGGTCTCCAGGGCCTTGTTGGCCGCGGTCGCGGCGAGGCTCTCGGGCGTCAGCTGCCTCAGCTTGCGATTGACCTTGGTGGTGGCCCACACACCGGCGGCGACACCCGTGCTGAACCAGAACGTACGGCGGAACATCGCTAGGTCTCAGTCCCTCTTTCCGCGGAGGTTTCGCTTGCCCCGCCGCGCGGCCGGGACCGTCCGACCCACGATCACGGTACGCCTCGGTGTCTTCGCGGGCACGTCCTCCTTGCGGCCGCCCAGAGCCCGGCGGACGCCGTAGCCGAAGGCCGCGACCTTGACCAGCGGGCCGCCGAAGGTGGAGGCCACGGTGGTCGAGAGTGCGGAGGCGTTCGACGTGACCTCCTGGACGTCGGTGGCGATCGCGTCGACCCGGTCGATCTGGGTCTGCGCGGAGCGCACGGCCGCCGAGGCGTCGGCGAGCAACGGGACGGCCTGGTCGGTCACGTCCGCCACGAGCTTGGTGGTCGCCTTGAGCGTCTGGGCCAGCCTCACCAGTGCCACGGCGAGGAAGGAGACCAGGATCGCCCAGAAGACGGCCACCAGGATCCCGGCCACCTCTCCACCGGACACTGTGCGCACCCGCTCCCTGAAACGTGCCTGAGCTTCGAAAAAGTCGTGCACCGAGCCTATCGCGCCGGGGGTGGGCCTCCGTACCGGATTACGGTCGGCGCGCGGCGGAGTTGCGGGAAGCGATTGCACGGAATGAAAGCGGTTCAGTACGCTCCGTGTCCCATGCGAGGTCCTCAGCGCCCCGACCCCTGCGCGGACGGCGATCTGCCCCTTGAACTGACCGCTTTCGTCGGACGCTCGGCGGAACTCGCCGAGCTGGCCGAGGCGGTGGAGGCGGCCCGGCTGGTGACGGTGACCGGCATCGGCGGTGTGGGCAAGTCCCGGCTGGCCGCGCGGGCGGCGGCACGGTGGGCGTCCCGGGACGGGGCGACGGAGGTCCCCCCTGCCCGGGCGGAGCCGAGAGCCTGGGGGAGGGTCGAGCTGGCGCCCGTGCGCGATCCGCACTTCGTGGAGTACGCGGTGGTGGAGGCGCTGGGGCTGACCGACCACACCACCCGGCCGCCGGTCGAGACCCTGCTCGGGCACCTCGCCGACCGCCGTCTCCTGCTGGTGCTTGACGGGTTCGAGCACCTGGTGGCGTCCTGTGCCGAGCTGGTCGCGGAGCTGCTGCGCAAACTGCCGGAGCTGCGGGTGCTGGCCGTGGGCCGGCGTCCGCTGGGGCTGGCCGGCGAGCGGCTGTTCCCGCTGGCTCCGCTGGCCGAGGACGAGGCGGTGGAGCTGTTCGCGGACCGGGCGCGGCAGCACGGCCTGACGGTGGCCGACTGCCCTGCCGTGCGGGAGCTGTGCGCCCGGCTGGAGAGGATCCCGCTGGCTCTGGAGCTGGCCGCCGGGCGGCTGCGGGCCCTGTCCCCGGCGCAGCTGCTGCAGCGCCTGGACGACCGGTTCCGGCTGCTGACCGGCGGCGGCCGGGACACCCTCCCCCGCCACCAGACCCTGCGCACGGCGATCGGCTGGAGTCATGAGCTGTGCACGCCCGCCGAGCGGCTGCTGTGGGCGCGGCTCTCGGTGTTCGCGCAGACCTTCGACCTGGAGGCGGCCGAGTACGTGTGCAGCGGGGACGGGCTGCCTGCGGAGGACGTCCTGGACGTGCTCTCGGAGCTGCTCACCCAGTCGGTCTTCTCCCTCGAGGAGACCCCTGCGGGTCCCCGCTACCGGATGCTGGACACGGTCCGGGCCTACGGCGCCGACTGGCTGGAGGCGACCGGGGACGCGCCACGGCTGCGACGGCGGCACCGCGACTGGTATCTCGGGCTGGCGACCTGGTGCGAGCTGGACTGGTTCTCGCCCCGGCAGCGCGAGGTGGCCGCGCGGGTCGAGGCCGAGCTGCCGAATCTGCGAGCCGCGCTGGAGTTCTGTCTGACCCAGCCGGACGAGGCGCATCTGGGCCAGTACCTGGCGGGTTCGCTCTGGTTCTGCTGGGCGGGCTGCGGGCGGCTGTCGGAGGGGCGCCGCTGGCTGGAGCGCAGCGTGGAGCTGGACTCGGAGTACGAGCAGTCGCGGCTGAAGGCGCTGTGGGTGCTCGGCTATGTGGCGATCCTGCAGGGCGACACCGTGCCGGCGCTGGCCGCGCTGCAGGAGTGCCGGGAGCAGGCGGAGCGGGTCGCGGACGGGACGGCGGTGGCGTACGCCGAGCATCGCACCGGGTGTCTGGCCCTGGTCACGGATGACATGCCGCGCGCAGAAACACTGCTGCGCTCGGCGCTGGACCGCTACCGGAAAACCGGCGAGCTGAACAGCAACGTCCTGATGGGCCAGGTGGAGCTGGCGATGGCGCGGGCCTTCCAGGGGGACCTGGCGGAGGCGGTACGGCTGTGCGAGGACGTACGCCGGGTGTGCGAGGACCACGGTGAGCGGTGGACACGGTCGTACGCGCTGTACGTGCTGGGGTACGCGACCTGGCGGGACGGGGATCAGGGCGGTGCGCGGGAGCTGCTCGCGGACTGCCTGGGCAACGCGCACGCGTTCCACGATCTGCTCGCGTCGGTGCTGACCCTGGAGCTGCTGGCGCTGGTGACGGCGTCCGAGGGCGACCCGGCCGAGGCCGCGGTCCTCCAGGGCGCCGCGGAGCGGCTGTGGCCGTCGGTGGGGCTGCCGCTGTTCGGCTCGGCGTACTACAACGCCCCGCACGAGCTGTGCGAGGCGACCGCCCGGCAGGCCCTCGGCGACGAGCGGTACGAGGAGTGCCTGCGGGACGGGGCGCGGCTGGACCGGGAAGCGGCCGTGGCGCGGGCGCTGGGCCACGACGGTGTACGGCCGCTGCGGGGGCTGCCGGCCCCGCGCGGACCGGTGTCGCACGCCCGCGCGAACGCCGGGAAACGCGAACCCGCCGCCTCGCCCACCCGGAAGGGCGGGGAGACGGCGGGCTGAGGTGCTACGCCGGGGCTGGGATCAGCGGGCGTAGTACTCGACGACGAGCTGCTCGTCGCAGATCACCGGGATCTCCTTGCGGTTCGGCTCGCGGTCCAGGCGGAACGCCAGGGCCTTGAGGTTCACCTGCAGGTAGCGCGGGGTCTCACCGTCGGGGGCGAAGCCACCCTCACGGGCGATCTGGAAGAGCGTCTTGTCCTTGGAGCGGTCGCGGACCTGCACGACGTCGTCCGGGCGGACGCGGAAGGACGGCTTGTCGACCTTCTGGCCGTTGACCTGGATGTGGCCGTGAACGACCATCTGGCGGGCCTGGTAGATCGTGCGGGCGATGCCCGAACGCAGGATCAGCGCGTCGAGACGGCGCTCCAGCTCGATGATCAGGGCCTCACCGGTCTTGCCCTGGACCTTGGAGGCACGCTCGTAGGCGCGGACGAGCTGGCGCTCGGACACGTCGTACTGCGCGCGCAGACGCTGCTTCTCGAGCAGACGGACCTTGTAGTCCGAGTTCTGCTTGCGGCCGCGGCCGTGCTCGCCCGGCGGGTAGGGGCGGGCCTCGAAGTACTTGACGGCCTTCGGGGTCAGCGCGATGCCGAGGGCACGCGACTTCTTGACCTTGGGGCGGGACTGGTTCGCCACTGTTTCTTTCTTCCTTCTGTTTTCCGGCTTGTCAGGGTTCAGGGAGGTCGCATCCGCAGCCGGGGAAACCCGCCGGGTCCGCATGGGACCTGTCGGGCAGCCGCTCCCCTGGTCTGGGCACATACGTGCAGCACGCGAGTGGCCCACCGGCCGTTCCCGGAACTCCGGGTGGTGGTGGGCTGCCCGCGACACCGTTCGACGGTGCGCGACGCTCCTGGAGCCGATCCGAGTCGGATCGGGTCTCCGGCTGACTGTCCCGCTCTGACTGCGCGGGACTCAGCACTCCGGGCGATTCTACAGGGTGCTCAGGACCGCTTGCGACCGAGGTGGTTGCGGGTCCATTCCACGGCGTCCGCGTATCTGGCCTCGGCGCCGTGCCGGGTCGGCGTGTAGTACTCGCGGTCCTTGAGGGCGTCCGGGGCGTACTGCTGCTGGGCGATGCCCTCGGGCAGGTCGTGCGGGTACACGTAGCCCTGGGCGTGGCCGAGCTTGGCCGCGCCCTTGTAGTGCCCGTCCCGCAGGTGCGGCGGAACCGATCCGGCCAGGCCCTTGCGTACGTCCTCCATCGCGGCGCCGATCGCGGTGGTCGCGGAGTTCGACTTGGGGGCGAGCGCGAGGGCGATCGTGGCGTGGCTGAGGGTGAGGGCGGCCTCGGGGAAGCCGATCATGGCGACGGCCTGGGCGGCGGCGACCGCGATGGGCAGCGCGTTCGGGTCGGCCAGGCCGATGTCCTCGCTGGCGGAGATCATCAGGCGGCGGGCGATGAAGCGGGGGTCCTCGCCGGCCTCGATCATGCGGGCCAGGTAGTGCAGGGCCGCGTCGACGTCGGAGCCGCGGATGGACTTGATGAGGGCGCTGGCGACGTCGTAGTGCTGGTCGCCGTCGCGGTCGTACTTCACCGCGGCCCGGTCGACGGTCTGCTCCAGGGTCTGGAGGCTGATCTCCGTCTCACCCTGGTCGAGGGCGGCTCCGGCGGCCGCCTCCAGGGCGGTCAGGGCGCGGCGGGCATCGCCGCCGGCGATGCGCAGGAGATGGTCCTCGGTGTCCTCGGGGAGGGCGACGGCGTCCCCCAGGCCGCGCTCGTCGCTCAGCGCCCGCCGCAGGAGTCCGCGGACGTCGTCGTCGGTGAGGGGTTCGAGGGTGAGGAGCAGGGAGCGGGACAGCAGCGGGGAGATCACCGAGAAGTACGGGTTCTCCGTGGTCGCCGCGATGAGGGTCACCCAGCGGTTCTCGACCGCGGGGAGCAGGGAGTCCTGCTGGGCCTTGCTGAAGCGGTGGATCTCGTCCAGGAAGAGGACGGTCTCCTTGCCGAAGCCGCCGGTGGCGCGGCGGGCGCCGTCGATGACGGCGCGGACCTCCTTGACGCCCGCGGTGATCGCGGACAGCTCCACGAACCGCTTGTTGGTGGCCTTGGAGACGACGTAGGCGAGCGTCGTCTTGCCGGTGCCGGGCGGGCCCCAGAGGATCACCGAGGACGGCCCGGCGGGGCCGCCGTTGCCCTCGCCGACCAGTCGGCGCAGTGGGGATCCCGGCTTGAGGAGGTGCTGCTGGCCCACCACCTCGTCGAGGGTGCGCGGGCGCATCCGCACCGCCAGGGGACTGCCTGCCGGGTCCTTCTCCTGGCGTTCTTCCGCTGCGGCGGTGAACAGGTCGGGTTCCACGCTGAAACCCTATGTCACCCCACTGACAATCCCGTCCGGACTGTCAGCTGGTCCAGAAGTCCCACCAGCGGGTCAGGACCAGCATGCCGATGATCCCGACGTGCAGGACCGGCACGACCCAGGTGAACTCGCCGAAGAAGGACTTCAGCCAGCGCGGGGACGGCAGGAAGTCGTTGCGGATGTTGAACGAGGTGACGTACCAGAACATGGCGATCGTGGCGACCCAGGCCAGCGAGCACCACAGGCACAGCGCGTTGATCCGGTACAGGGACTGGAACTGGAGCCAGGTGCAGAACGCGACGCCGAAGAGCGTGCCGAAGTTGAAGGTCAGCCAGTACCAGCGCGGGAAGCGGGCGCGGGCCAGCAGGCTCATGCCGACGCAGATGACGATGCCGTAGCAGACCAGGCCGAGCATCGGGTTGGGGAAGCCGAAGGCGGCCGCCTGCTTGCTCTCCATGACGCTGCCGCAGGAGACGACCGGGTTGAGGCTGCACCCGGGGGTGAAGGTCTTGCCCTCGACCTTGGCTTCCAGCAGCTTGAACTTGTCGATCGTGATGACCCACGCGGCGAGCAGTCCGGCGGCGCCGGTGATCACCAGTAGCAGGGCGAAGGCGCGGCTGCCGCCCACCGTGCGGGGTGCGTCGGCGGCACGCTCGGGCCCGGGCTCTGTGGAGACGTCCTTGACTGTCGTCTTGCTCATCACGCCGATTCCGTCACTTGAGAGTTGGACCATCTTCGGGCACGGGTCATTGTGCCGCACCCACGCGGGTACGCACCGTTCGCTCCGCATAAGCATGTACGTACGACGGGTGCCGAATACTCGGTTCCGGACAGCATCGGCAGCCGCATACGACAAAGGCGCCGGACGCCCCCCGGGAGGAGCATCCGGCGCCCACGCGCGCGTGCGACTAGCCGAGCCGTGCTTCCAGCTCGGCGACGATCTCGTTCACGCCGACCGCCGTCTGCTCGCCGGACTCCATGTCCTTGAGCTGGACGACGCCCTCGGCGAGGTCGCGCTCACCCGCGATGATCGCGTAGCGGGCCCCGCTGCGGTTGGCGTTCTTCATCGCGCCCTTCAGGCCCTTGACGCCGTAGGAGAAGTCCGCCGCGACGCCGGCCCTGCGCAACTCGGTGACCTTGGCGAACAGCAGGCGCCGGGCATCCTCGCTGAGCGGGACCGCGAAGACGCTGGTGGCGGAGGGCAGCTCCAGTTCGATGCCCTCCGCTTCCAGAGCCAGCACCGTGCGATCGACGCCGAGGGCCCAGCCGACGGACGGGAGCGCGGGGCCGCCGATCATCTCGGACAGGCCGTCGTAGCGGCCGCCGCCGCCCACGGCGGACTGCGAGCCCAGACCGTCGTGCACGAACTCGAAGGTGGTGCGGGTGTAGTAGTCCAGACCGCGGACCAGCTTCGGGTCGTCCTCGAAGGACACGCCCGCCGCCGTGATCAGCTCGCGGACCTCCTCGTGGTAGGCCTTGCACGCGTCGCACAGGAAGTCGCGCAGCAGCGGCGCGCCCGTCAGCTGCTTCTGGACCGACTCGCGCTTGTCGTCGAGGACCCGGAGCGGGTTGATGTCGACGCGCCGGCGCGTGTCCTCGTCCAGGTCGAGGCCGCGCAGGAAGTCCTGGAGCGCGGCACGGTACACCGGCCGGCACTCCTGGTCGCCCAGGCTGTTCAGCAGGATGCGGAAGTTGCTGAGGCCCAGGGAACGGTACGCCTGGTCGGCGAGGATGATCAGCTCGGCGTCCAGCGCCGGGTCCTCGGCTCCGAGCGCCTCGGCGCCGACCTGGGAGAAGTGCCTGTAGCGGCCCTTCTGGGGGCGCTCGTAGCGGTAGTACGAGCCGGAGTACCAGAGCTTGACCGGGAGGTTGCCCGCCTTGTGCAGGTTGGCCTCCAGGGCCGCGCGCAGGACGGACGCCGTACCCTCGGGACGCAGGGCCAGCCTGTCGCCGCCCTTGGTCTCGAAGGCGTACATCTCCTTGGTCACGATGTCGGTGGACTCACCCACACCGCGCGCGAAGAGTTCGACGTTCTCGAAACCGGGAGTCTCGATGTAGCCGTAGCCGGAGTTGCGGAGCGGGGCCGCGATCGCCTCGCGGACCGCCAGGTACGTGGCAGAGTCCGGCGGGATCAGGTCATAGGTGCCCTTGGGGGCCTTGAAGGTGCTCACGGAAGCTCTCTCGTCACATTCCTCGTCGGGGAGCCTGGAGGGCTCCCTGGCCGGTCGCCACCTGCCGCAGATAGGGATTGGCGGCGCGCTCCTGGCCGATGGTCGTCTGGGGGCCGTGGCCGGACAGCACCACGGTGGAGTCCTCGAGCGGCAGGCACACGCGGGCCAGCGAGTCGAGCATGTCCTCCATGGAGCCACCCGGCAGATCGGTGCGTCCGACGGAGCCGGCGAACAGCAGATCCCCGGAGAAGAAGACCGAGGGGATGTCCGCGGTCTCGGGCATCTGGAAGGTCACCGACCCCTTGGTATGGCCCGGTGCGTGCGCGACGGAGAACTCCAGCCCGGCCAGCTCGAGGCCGGCGCCGTCGGTCAGTTCCCTGACGTCGTCCGGCTCCCCCACGGTCAGCTCGCCCATCAGCGGCATGCCGATGGACCGGCCGAGCGCCTTCTCGGGGTCGCTCATCATGTACCGGTCCTCGGGGTGGATCCAGGCCGGTACGTCGTGAGCGCCGCACACGGGGACGACCGAGGCCACATGATCGATGTGGCCGTGGGTGAGGACGACGGCGACGGGCTTGAGCCGATGCTTCTTCAGTGCTTCCTCGACGCCTGGGGCGGCCTGGTGGCCCGGGTCGATGATCACACACTCCTCACCGGCGGCGGGGGCGACGAGATAACAGTTCGTCCCCCAGGCCCCGGCGGGGAACCCGGCAATGAGCACGATCGTCCTTCGTTGTGTCGATACGGGAGGGCTTGCGGGCAGGCAGCCCGTGGTCAAGAGACTACCGGCGCTGCCGTTTCCTCAGCGAACCCATATACGGTACGGGGCTACACGCGGTGTCGGCTCACAGGACGCACGCGTACCGGTCGACACACGACACGCATGAGGAGAGAACCCGGTGGTCAGCCAGGAGCAGCGGCGGCGTCAGCTCGCCCGGGAGAAGTTCTTGCGGCAGCAGCAGCGGCGCACCAGCGCGCGGCGCAAGACAAACATGCGCAACTCCGTGATCGCGTCGGTGCTCGGCGTGGTCGTGATCGGCAGCATCGCGCTGTACACGACCGGGGTGCTGAAGAACGACGACAAGAAGACCAACGCGAGCGCGGACGTCACGCCGAGTGCCAAGCCGACCAGCAAGGCGCCGGACCCGTGCGAGAAGCCGGCCGCGGGCTCGATCAAGAAGCAGAGCTGGAAGAAGGAGCCGGCGATGTCGATCGACACGTCGGCGCAGTACACGATGAAGCTCGCGACGACGTGCGGTGACATCGACCTCGCGCTCAAGCCGTCGGCGGCGCCGCACACCGTGAACTCGTTCGACTTCCTTGCGGGCAAGGGCTACTTCGACCACACCAAGTGCCATCGTCTGACCACGAACGGCATCTACGTGCTGCAGTGCGGCGACCCGACGGGCCTCGGCAGCGGCGGCCCGGGCTACCAGCTCAAGGACGAGAACCTGAAGGACAAGAGCCTCAAGGGCAACGTCTATCCGACGGGCACGGTGGCGATGGCCAACGCCGGTCCCAACACCAACGGCAGCCAGTTCTTCCTGGTCTACAAGGACAGCCAGCTGCCGCCGAACTACACACCGTTCGGCACGATCGACAAGGCCGGCCTGAAGGTGCTCGACAAGATTGCGGCCGCGGGCGAGAACACGGGTGCCGGTGACGGTGCCCCGAACGCGACGGTCGTCATCAACAAGGCGACGGTCACCAAGTCCTGACGCCGTCCCGAAATCTGAAGAAAGCCGAAGACGGCCAACAGCGGAATTTCGGTCGCGCTGGATGCGGACACGCAACCCGCTGGTCGCCTATGTTGGCCGTGACGAAACTGTGGACGATGCCCGGGGGCACTGAGGCCCCTCGCAGGCATCATGTGGAGGAGGCGCTGTGAGCAGCGACCCGTGGGGCCGCGTCGACGAGACGGGGACCGTGTACGTGCGTACGGCCGACGGCGAGCAGGTCGTCGGTTCCTGGGCGGCCGGCTCCCCTGAGGAGGCGCTTGCCTACTTCGAGCGCAAGTACGAGGGCCTGGTTGTCGAGATCGGCCTCCTCGAGAAGCGAGTACAGACCACGGACCTGTCGGCGAAGGACGCCCAGACCGCGATCGGCCACCTGCGCGAGCAGGTCGACGCCCATCACGCGGTCGGCGACCTGGCCGCGCTGCGGGTCCGCCTCGACAAGCTCGTGGAGACGGTCGAGGCCCGGCGTGAGGAGCGCAAGGCTCAGCGGGCCAAGCAGTCCGACGAGGCCCGCAAGGCCAAGGAGGACCTGGTCACCGAGGCGGAGCAGCTGGCTCAGTCCGACCAGTGGCGGGCGGCCGGCGAGCGGCTCCGGTCGCTGGTGGACACCTGGAAGGGGCTGCCGCGTCTGGACCGCAAGTCCGACGACGAGCTGTGGCACCGCTTCTCGCACGCCCGGTCGGCGTTCTCCAAGCGTCGCAAGGCGCACTTCGCGCAGCTGGACTCGCAGCGCGAGGATGCCCGCAAGGCCAAGGAGCGGCTGGTCGCCGAGGCCGAGGCGCTCTCCGGCTCCACGGACTGGGGCCCGACCGCGGCGCGCTACCGCGAGCTGATGTCGGAGTGGAAGGCCGCGGGCCGCGCCCAGCGCGAGCACGAGGACGACCTGTGGAACCGCTTCCGCGGCGCCCAGGACGTGTTCTTCGCCGCCCGCAGCTCGGTCTTCGCGGAGCGGGACGCCGAGCAGTCGGAGAACCTGAAGCTCAAGGAGGAACTGGCCGAGGAGGCCGAGAAGATCCTGCCGGTCTCGGACCTGAAGGGCGCCCGGGCCGCCTTCCGCTCGATCAACGAGCGCTGGGAGGCCATCGGCCATGTCCCGCGGGACGCGCGTCCGAAGGTCGAGGGCCGGATGCACGCGGTCGAGCGGGCCATCCAGGAGGCCGAGGAGACCGAGTGGCGCCGGACGAACCCGGAGGCACGCGCGCGTGCCGAGGGTCTCACCGGTCAGCTGCAGGCCGCCGTGGACAAGCTGAGGGCGCAGATCGAGCAGGCCCGCGCCCAGGGCAACAACGCCAAGGCCGACAAGCTGGAGCGGGAGCTGGAGGGCCGCCAGGCGCTCCTGGACCAGGCGCTGAAGGGCCTCCACGAGTTCGGCGGCTGATTTTCCCCGCTTCTGACACGCAAGGGCCCCGTACATGGCGTACGGGGCCCTTCTGCATGCGTTGCGACGCCGTGCGTGGCGACGACTGCGCTGCTACGCCCGGGTGCGCGCCGAGGTCACGCGGTAGACGTCGTACACGCCCTCCACGCCCCGGACGGCCTTCAGGACGTGGCCGAGGTGCTTCGGGTCGCCCATCTCGAAGGTGAAGCGGGAGGTGGCCACCCGGTCGCGGGAGGTCTGGACGGCCGCGGAGAGGATGTTGACGTGCTGGTCGGACAGGACGCGGGTGACGTCCGAGAGCAGGCGGGAGCGGTCCAGGGCCTCGACCTGGATGGCGACCAGGAAGACCGAGGACTGGGTGGGCGCCCACTCGACGTCCAGGATGCGCTCGGGCTCGCGGGACAGTGACTCGACGTTGACGCAGTCGCTGCGGTGAACCGATACGCCGCTGCCTCGCGTGACGAAACCGATGATCGGGTCTCCGGGCACGGGCGTACAGCAGCGGGCCAGCTTGACCCACACGTCGTCGACGCCCTTGACCACCACGCCGGGGTCGGCGCTGGAGCGGCGCTTGCGTCCGCGGGTGCGCGTCGGCGGGACGGCCTCGTCGATCTCCTCGGTGGCGGCCTCTTCGCCGCCGAGCGCCGAGACCAGCTTCTGCACGATGTTCTGCGCGGAGACATGGCCCTCGCCGATCGCCGCGTACAGGGCGGAGATGTCCGAGTAGCGCATCTCGTGCGCAAGCGTCACGAGGGAGTCGCCGGTGAGGATGCGCTGGATCGGCAGGTTCTGCTTGCGCATGGCGCGGACGATGGCGTCCTTGCCCTGCTCGATCGCCTCGTCCCGGCGCTCCTTGGAGAACCAGGCCCGGATCTTGTTGCGCGCCCGCGGCGACTTGACGAACCCGAGCCAGTCGCGGGACGGACCCGCGCCGGCCGCCTTGGAGGTGAAGACCTCCACCAAGTCGCCGTTGTCCAGGGTGGATTCGAGCGGTACGAGTCTGCCGTTGACCCGCGCTCCTATGGTGCGGTGGCCGACCTCGGTGTGGACGGCGTACGCGAAGTCGACCGGGGTGGCGCCGGCCGGGAGCGCGATGACGTCGCCCTTCGGCGTGAAGACGAAGACCTCGTTGCGGGACAGGTCGAAGCGCAGGGACTCCAGGAACTCGCTGGGGTCCTCGGTCTCCTTCTGCCAGTCCAGCAACTGGCGCAGCCACGCCATGTCGTTGATGGCGTCCTTGTCCTTGCCGGAGGCCTTGGGCACGTCCGTGCGGACCTTGGAGGCGCCGGCGACGGCCTCCTGCTTGTACTTCCAGTGGGCGGCGATGCCGTACTCCGCGCGCCGGTGCATGTCGAACGTGCGGATCTGCAGCTCGACGGGCTTGCCGTTGGGCCCGATGACCGTCGTGTGCAGCGACTGGTACATGTTGAACTTGGGCATCGCGATGTAGTCCTTGAACCGGCCGGGGACCGGGTTCCATCGCGCGTGCACGGTGCCGAGTGCGGCGTAGCAGTCGCGGACCGTGTCGACAAGGACACGAATCCCCACCAGGTCGTAGATCTCCGCGAAGTCGCGGCCGCGGACGATCATCTTCTGGTAGACGCTGTAGTAGTGCTTCGGGCGTCCGGTGACGGTCGCCTTGATGCGGGCGGCGCGGAGGTCGGCCTGGACCTCGTCGGTCACTATGGCCAGATACTCGTCACGCTTCGGTGCCCGCTCGGCCACCAGCCGTACGATCTCGTCGTACATCTTGGGGTAGAGGATCGCGAAGGCGAGGTCCTCCAGCTCCCACTTGATGGTGTTCATGCCCAGGCGGTGGGCGAGCGGCGCGTAGATCTCCAGGGTCTCGCGCGCCTTCTTCTCCTGCTTCTCGCGCTTGAGGTAGCGCATGGTGCGCATGTTGTGCAGCCGGTCGGCGAGCTTGATGACGAGGACGCGCGGGTCCTTCGCCATCGCCACGACCATCTTGCGCACGGTCTCGGCCTGCGCGGCCTCGCCGAACTTGACCTTGTCCAGCTTGGTGACGCCGTCGACGAGCAGGGCGACGACGTCGCCGAAGTCGCGGCGCAGGTCCTCCAGGCCGTACTCGGTGTCCTCGACGGTGTCGTGCAGCAGCCCGGCCATCAGCGTGGCCGGATCCATGCCCAGCTCGGCGAGGATGGTGGTGACGGCGAGCGGATGCGTGATGTACGGATCCCCGCTCTTGCGCTTCTGGCCGCGGTGCCAGCGCTCGGCGACCTGATAGGCGCGCTCGATCTGCCGCAGCGTCGAGTTCTCGATCTTCGGATCGTTGCTGCGCACTATCCGCAGCAGCGGCTCCAGGACGGGGTTGTACGGGTTCGCGCGCTGGACGCCGAGACGGGCCAGGCGGGCGCGCACGCGGTTGGAGGAGCCGGTGCGGCCGGGCTGGCCGGCGGCGGGGCGCACGGGAGCGGACGGTTTGGGACGCGTGATCTCGGCGGCCTTCTCGACGGGCGCGGACTGGGCGTGCTCGACCGTCCCGCGGGTGTCGTTCTTCGCACTCGACACGTTCGGCGCGGGCTTGGCCGCGGGTGCCGAAGCGGGCTCGGGCTTGGCTGCGGTCAGTGGCTGGGCCTCGTCTGGCAAGAGGGCTCCTCGTGCGCGATCCGGGTCCCCCGGTCAGGCTCCGGAGACCCCATGGTAGCGATCCTGCGCCCAGTCATCGCCTTCAGGCGGATGTGAGGACCGTCTACCGATGCAACACGAGGGGCCGCCGCGTGATTCCAGGGGGCGTCGCCGGGGTGTTCCGGGGGTGACCGGTGGGTGTCGGAGAGGGTGGGGCACGGGGCCGCTCGCAGACGAAAGAGGACCGCACAGGTGTACGAGCGGAAACGAGGAACGGCCGCCCCAGCACGTGCTGGGACGGCCGCCTCGGTGCCGTTCTCAGATCTGGAGCAGCGCTTCCAGCGGTGCCCCGTTCAGCGCCGGCTCAAGGCGGGCGCGGCCGTCCAGGAAGCCCAGCTCCATCAGGACCGCGAGGCCGGAGACCTCGGCCCCGGCCCGGTGGATGAGCTGGATCGCGGCCTCGGCCGTGCCTCCCGTGGCGAGAACGTCGTCCACGATCAGCACACGGTCGCCGGAGGACAGATCCTCCGCGTGCACCTCGATCTCCGCCGAGCCGTACTCCAGGTCGTACGCCTGCCGGAGCGTCGCCCCCGGCAGCTTGCCCGCCTTGCGCACCGGGATGAACCCGAGGCCCGCGCGGACCGCGACCGGGGCGCCCAGGATGAAGCCCCGGGCCTCCAGGCCGACGACCTTGGTCGCGCCGGTGTCGGCGGCGATCTCGGCCAGCGCGTCCGTGAGGGCCGTGAAGGCGGCCGGGTCCGCCAGGAGCGGGGTGATGTCCTTGAACATCACGCCCGGCTCCGGGTAGTCCGCCACGTCACGGATACGGCTGAGCAGCAACTCCTCGATGCCGGTCATCGGCGCTTCCCGGAGGGTCGGCCGCGGCCCCGGTTGCGGGACGCGGGCTGGTTGCGCGGACCGACCACGGCGGGAGCGGCGTCGTCGGGCTCGTCACCGGAGGCGGACCGCGTCTCCGGGAGGTCCTCCTCGGTGGCGGCCTGGGCGCGCTTGGCCAGGACCCGCTTCCTGAGCGCCTTGATCGCCGGCTCGCGCTCCTTGAGGTCGGCGACCAGCGGCGTGGCGATGAAGATCGAGGAGTACGCACCGGCCGCGAGGCCGACGAACAGCGACAGCGAGATGTCGTTCAGCGTGCCGGCGCCGAGGAAGCCGCCGCCGATGAACAGCAGGCCCGCCACCGGCAGCAGGGCGACCACGGTGGTGTTGATGGAGCGGACCAGCGTGCCGTTGATCGACCGGTTGGCGATGTCGCTGTACGTCCAGCGGGTCTGCTTGGTGATGTCCTTCGTCTGCTCCTTGAGGCTGTCGAAGACGACGACCGTGTCGTAGAGCGAGTAACCGAGGATCGTCAGCAGACCGATGACCGTACCGGGCGTGACCTCGAAGCCGACCAGGGCGTAGATACCGGTCGTGATGGTGATGTCGTGGATCAGCGCGACGAGGGCCGCGACGGCCATCCGCCATTCGAAGGCGATCGCCAGGTAGATCACCACGAGCACCATGAAGATCGCCAGGCCCTCCCAGGCCTTGTTGGCGATCTGCTCGCCCCAGCTCGGGCCGACCAGGTCGGCGGCCAGCTTCTCCGGGTTGAGGTTCAGGTCCTTGGCCAGCGTCTGCTTGATCTGGTCGGACTTGTCGGTGTCGATGCCGGCGATCTGGATGCGCAGGCTGCCGTTGCCGAGCTTCTGCACGACCGCCTCATGGCCGGAGGCGTCCTTCGCGTACTCCTCCGCCTTCGAGACCGACGTGCTCATCTTCGTCGGCGTCGTGAAGACCGCGCCGCCCTGGAACTCGATGCCCATGTTCAGGCCGCGCACCGCCAGGCCGAGGATGGCCGTGATGGTGATCAGGATCGAGACGCCGTACCAGATCTTGCGCTTGCCGACGAAGTCGTAGCTGATCTCGCCGCGGTGCAGTCGAGCGCCGAGGTTGCCGAGTTTCGACATCGCTCATGCCTCCTTCGGGTCGACAGGGCCGGCGGCGGGACCGGCGGGACGGCGGGTGCGGCGCAGCGGCGGCTGGGCACCCAGGCTCTTCGGGTCCAGGCCGGACCACTTGTGGCCGTTCGCGAAGAACTTGCGGCGGGCGAGCAGTGTCATGAGCGGCTTGGTGAAGAAGAACACGACGACCACGTCGAGCACGGTCGTCAGGCCGAGCGTGAACGCGAAGCCCTGCACCTTGCCGACGGTCACGAGGAACAGCACCGCGGCGGCGAGGAACGACACGAAGTCGGAGACGAGGATGGTGCGCCGGGCGCGCGGCCAGGCCCGCTCGACGGCGGGACGCAGCGTGCGGCCCTCCCGGATCTCGTCCCGGATGCGTTCGAAGTACACGATGAACGAGTCCGCGGTGATACCGATGGCGACGATGGCACCGCAGACGGCCGGCAGGTTCAGCGCGAAGCCGATGGCCGGGCCGAGGAGCGCCATGATCACGTAGGTGAGGATGCCGGAGACCAGCAGGGAGGCCATGGCCACGATCGACAGACCGCGGTAGTAGGCGACCAGGTAGATCACGACCAGAGCGAGGCCGATCGCACCGGCGAGCAGACCGGCGTGCAGCTGGTCACCGCCGAGCGCGGCGGTCACCGTGGTGACGGTCTCCTCCTTGAACGACAGCGGCAGCGCACCGTAGGACAGCATGTTGGCGAGGCTCTGCGCCTCCTGCTGCGTGAAGCTGCCGGAGATCTCCGCCTGGCCGCCCGTGATGGCCGTCTGCACGAACGGGCTGGAGACGACCTCGCCGTCGAGGACGATGCCGAACTCGTTCTGCGGGGGCTGGTTCTTGGCCAGCGCGCCGGTGATGTCGGCGAACTTCTTCGACCCGCTGGAGGAAAACTTCATCTGGACCTGCCAGCCGGAGGCACCCTGGGTGTCGAAGACCGCAGCGGCCTTCTTGACCTCGGTGCCGTCCACGGCGGCCGGGCCGAGCAGGTACTTGTACCAGACCTTCTTGACCTCACCGCAGGCCACGGTGGGGTCGCCGGGCTTGGCGTTCGTACCGGCCTTGGCGCGGTCCGCGGGCGTGGCGCAGTTCAGGGCCGCGTACTGCGCCTGAAGCTTGCTGGTGTCGGCGGTGCCGCCGGAGGACGACGCGGACGGGCTCGGGGACGACGTGGCGCCCGCGGAGGCGGAGGGCGACGGTGTGGCGTCGGCCTTCAGGGCGTCGGTGACCGCGCGGCCCTGCGAGGTGGCGGAGGACGACGGCGTCGGCGACCCGGAGGAGGACGAGGAGGCCTTCTCCTTGGAGGAAGCGCTGCTCGACGGGCTCGGCGAGCTGCTGCCGCTGGAGGACGCGCTCGGCGACGGGCTCGGCGAGGCGGCACCGCTGGGCTCGCTGGCGAGGACCGGGCGGAAGTACAGCTTGGCGGTGGTGCCGACCTGCTGCTGGGCCTCCTTGGAGTTGGTGCCCTTGGGGATGTTCACGATGATGTGATCGTTCCCCTGGGTCTGCACCTCCGCCTCGGAGACGCCCAGGCCGTTGACACGGCGGTTCATGATGTCGACCGCGGTGTCCATGTTGGCCTTGTTGATCGCGGACCCCTGGTCGGCCTTCGCCTTGAGCGTGATGCTCGTACCACCGGCGAGGTCGATACCGAGACGCGGAGTGGTGTGCCCGGCGGCGAACATCCCTCCGGTCAGCGCCACGATGGCGATCAGGATGAAGGCCAATGAGCGCCCTGGCTTGCTCTGGGCGCTCGCGCTCCGGCCCCTCTTAGGTGCTGCCACCTTCTCGTACTCCCTCTCGGGCCGCTCCGCGCCCGGTCGGCGCGGTCGGCCATGACATGGTGTCGGGCTCCCGTGCGGAGAACAGACGCGCCCGGGGTGCGCGGGGCGCGGTCAAGGCCGCGTCGCACACCCCGGGACGTGACTACTTCGCGTCGGAGTCGCCGTCGGTCTTCTTCGGCTGTTCGTCCGCCTTGGCTTCGGCGGTCTCGGCCTCGGCCTCGTCGGCCTTGTCCTCGGCGGTGTCCTTCTTACCGAAGTCGACGGCCTTGTCGTCGGAGGCGGCGGCAGCGGCGGCAGGCTCGTCGGTCTCGTCGGCCTCGGTGAGGGAGGAGGCGTCGTCCGGGACGATGTCGGCGTCGGACTTCAGGTCGTGCTCGATGCCGTGGACGATGCGGTTGTACTCGTCGTCGGTGAGGACGGCGCCGATCGCGTTCTTGGCGAAGAGGAGGTCGACGCCCGGTCCGGCGTCGAGGAGGACCGTGTCCTCGTTGACCTCCTTGACCGTCGCGTACATCCCCCCGATCGTGCGGACACCGGAGCCGGGCTGCAGCTCGTTCCGCATGTTGGCGGCCTGCTGCTGCTTCTTCTTGGCGTTGCGCGTCATCAGGAACATGGCCGCGATGAGCACGATGAAGGGGAGAAGGGTAAAGGCATTCACGGGACGGAATTTCCTTCGCGCGACCGCGCGGTGAGCGGCCAGATGGATGGGGGTGGTCGGCGCCGCCCGCAAAGGCGGCATCGGCGGAGTCTAAGCGAGTCCGCGTACATGGAACAACGCTCAGCATGGCACCTGGGTTCCTGCGCCCGCCAATGCCCTCGCCGTCACAAAGCCATCACGCCCCGAACAGGTCCTGTTGTCCGTTTCCCCCAGCTGACGAGCGCGGCGGGGTCAGGCCGAGATGCGCCCATGCGGCGGGAGTGGCCACCCGGCCGCGCGGCGTACGGGCGAGCAGGCCCTCCCGTACGAGGAAGGGCTCGGCGACCTCCTCGACGGTCTCCCGCTCCTCCCCCACCGCGACGGCGAGCGTGGACAGGCCCACCGGGCCGCCGCCGAACAGCTTCAGCAGCGCCTCCAGGACGGCCCGGTCGAGTCGGTCGAGACCGCGCGCGTCCACCTCGTAGACGGCGAGGGCGGCCGCCGCGATCTCACGGGTGATCACGCCGTCCGCCTTGACCTGGGCGTAGTCCCGCACACGGCGCAGCAGACGGTTGGCGATACGGGGCGTGCCGCGGGAGCGGCCGGCGATCTCGGCGGCGCCGTCCGGCCCGATCTCGACGTCGAGCAGGTTGGCCGAGCGGTGTACGACCCGCTCCAGCTCTGCGGGCGCGTAGAACTCCATGTGCGCGGTGAAGCCGAAGCGGTCGCGCAGCGGGGGCGGCAGCAGGCCCGCGCGCGTGGTGGCGCCGACCAGGGTGAACGGGGGCAGCTCCAGAGGGATGGCGGTGGCGCCGGGGCCCTTGCCGACGATGACGTCGACGCGGAAGTCCTCCATGGCCATGTACAGCATCTCTTCGGCAGGCCGGGACATGCGGTGGATCTCGTCCAGGAAGAGGACCTCGCCCTCCTGGAGGGAGGAGAGGATCGCGGCGAGGTCGCCGGCGTGCTGGATGGCGGGGCCGGACGTGATGCGGATGGGGGCGCCCATCTCGGCCGCGATGATCATCGACAGGGTGGTCTTGCCGAGGCCGGGGGCGCCGGAGAGCAGCACGTGGTCGGCAGTGGCGCCGCGCGCGCGTGCGGCGCGCAGGACGAGGTCGAGCTGCTCGCGGACCTTCTCCTGGCCGATGAACTCGCCGAGGTCCTTGGGGCGCAGGGCGGCCTCGACGGCCTGGTCCTCCCCGTCGGCGACCGAGCCCACCAGCCGCTCAGCGGTGGGGTCGACGAGCCGCTCCTCGGCGGAGGCGTCGGTCGTGTCGTCCCAGTTCACTCAAGATCTCCTAGCTGGGGGCGCAGGTCAACGGGCGCGGTTGAGGGTCTGCAGGGCGGCCTTCAGCAGCTGGCCCACCTGCGGCGTGCCGCCGGCGGTCTCGGCCTGGGGGGCCACGGCGGTCACGGCCTCGTCGGCCTCGCGGGTGGCATAGCCGAGACCGATGAGGGCGGCGTGCAGCTGGTCGCGCCAGCCCTGGGTGACCGGGGCGCCCACCGCGGGGGCGCCGCTGGGTGCGCCGAGCCGGTCCTTCAGCTCCAGCAGCAGCTTCTGCGCGCCCTTCTTGCCGATGCCGGGAACGGCGGTGAGGGCCTTCTCGTCAGCGGTGGCGACGGCGCGGCGCAGCGCGTCCGGCGTGTGCACGGCGAGCATCGCCTGGGCCAGGCGCGGGCCGACCCCGCTCGCGGTCTGCAGCAGCTCGAAGACCTGGCGCTCGTCGTCGGCGGCGAAGCCGTACAGGGTCAGCGAGTCCTCGCGCACCACGAGGGAGGTGGCGAGTTTCGTCTGCCGGCCCATGCGCAGGCCGGAGAGCGTGTTCGGGGTGCACTGGACGGCGATGCCGATGCCGCCCACCTCGACCACCGCGGAGTCGGGGGCGAGGGCGGCGACCGGGCCGCTGACGAACGCGATCATGCCGTACGGCCTTTCGTCGTGGTGAGGGTCTGCCGGGCGACGGCCTGCTGGAGCCGGTTCTGAGCGGGGGCGCGCCAGATGTGGCAGATGGCGAGGGCGAGGGCGTCGGCCGCGTCGGCGGGCTTGGGCGGGGCGCTGAGCCGGAGGAGGCGGGTGACCATGGCCCCCACCTGGGCCTTGTCGGCGCGGCCGCTGCCGGTGACGGCGGCCTTGACCTCGCTGGGGGTGTGCAGGGCGACCGGGATGCCGCGCCGGGCGGCGCACAGCATGGCGACGGCGCTGGCCTGGGCGGTGCCCATGACCGTGCGCACGTTGTGCTGGCTGAAGACGCGCTCGACGGCGACGAACTCCGGCCGGTGCGTGTCCAGCCACTCCTCGAGACCCTCCTCCACAGCGAGCAGCCGGTGGCTGAGATCAGCGTCCGCGGGTGTCCGGACGACCCCCACGCCGAGCATGGTGAGCGGTCGGCCCGCGACCCCCTCGACGACGCCGACGCCGCATCGCGTAAGCCCTGGGTCCACCCCCAGTACACGCACGCGCGCCCCCTCCCTTCGATCTCCCCCGGCTACCGCTGGGGCGGTACCCCCAGTTCGTGCAGGCTATCGGGTGCCACCGACAACGCCCCGCACCAACGTCCGGCAACGCGACGGGCCGACGGGATGTGTCCCGTCGGCCCGGTCAGCCGTGCAGAGCGCGCGGCAGCGCTACGCGTCGACCTTCTCCATGACCTCGTCGCTGACGTCGAAGTTGGCGAAGACGTTCTGCACGTCGTCGCTGTCCTCGAGCGCGTCGATCAGCTTGAAGATCTTCTTGGCGCCCTCCTCGTCCAGCTCGACCTGGACCGACGGCACGAAGCTGGACTCGGCGGAGTCGTAGTCGACACCGGCCTCCTGGAGCGCGGTGCGGACCGCGACCAGGTCGGTGGCCTCGCTGATGACCTCGAAGGACTCGCCGAGGTCGTTGACCTCCTCGGCACCCGCGTCGAGGACGGCGTCGAGGACGTCGTCCTCGGTCAGCTCACCCTTGGGGACGATGATGACGCCCTTGCGGCTGAACATGTAGGACACGGAGCCCGGGTCGGCCATGTTGCCGCCGTTGCGGGTCATGGCGACGCGGACGTCGGAGGCCGCGCGGTTGCGGTTGTCAGTGAGGCACTCGATGAGCACCGCGACACCGTTCGGGCCGTAGCCCTCGTACATGATCGTCTCGTAGTCGGCGCCGCCGGCCTCAAGACCACCGCCGCGCTTGATCGCGGAGTCGATGTTCTTGTTCGGGACGGACTGCTTCTTGGCCTTCTGGACGGCGTCGTAGAGCGTCGGGTTGCCCTCGAGGTCGACGCCGCCCATGCGCGCCGCGACCTCGATGTTCTTGATCAGCTTCGCGAAGAGCTTGCCGCGCTTGGCATCGATCACGGCCTTCTTGTGCTTCGTCGTAGCCCATTTAGAGTGGCCGGACATCTGCCTGTCTCCTTCGCGTAACCCATCTCTGCAACGAACTCCAGAGATCCTACAAGGACTCCGGTGTCCGGTTGGCGCGCACCATGTCGACGAAAAGGGAGTGCACGCGGTGATCGCCGGTCAGTTCCGGGTGGAACGACGTGGCGAGCGCGCTGCCCTGGCGGACCGCGACGATGTGGCCGTCGTGCTCGGCGAGCACCTCGGTCTCGGCGCCGACGGACTCGACCCACGGGGCGCGGATGAAGACGCCCTCTACAGGATCGCCCGCGACTCCCTTGACGTCGACCGACGCCTCGAACGACTCGTTCTGCCGCCCGAAGGCGTTGCGGCGCACGATCATGTCGATGCCGCCGATGGTCTCCTGGCCCGAGCGCGGGTCGAGGATCTTGTCGGCGAGCATGATCATGCCGGCGCAGGTGCCGTAGACGGGCATGCCGGCGCGTACGCGCGCGCGGAGGGGTTCCATCACTCCGAAGAGGACGGCCAGCTTGGAGATGGTGGTGGACTCGCCGCCGGGCAGGACGAGACCGTCGACCTCGGCGAGTTCCTCGGGGCGCCGCACCGGCCTGGCCACGGCGTCGGCCGCGGCCAGGGCGATGAGGTGCTCCCGTACGTCGCCCTGGAGGGCCAGGACGCCTATGACGGGGGTGTTCATGGGTTCCGGTGCCTTACCAGCCGCGGTTGGCGTAACGCTCGGCCTCGGGGAGGGTGTCGCAGTTGATGCCGACCATGGCCTCGCCCAGGTTGCGGGAGGCGTCCGCGATGATCTTCGGGTCGTCGTAGAAGGTGGTGGCCTTCACGATGGCGGCGGCGCGCTTGGCCGGGTCGCCGGACTTGAAGATGCCGGAGCCGACGAAGACGCCCTCGGCGCCGAGCTGGCGCATGAGCGCGGCGTCGGCCGGAGTGGCCACGCCACCGGCGGAGAAGAGGACCACCGGGAGCTTGCCCAGCTCGGCGACCTCCTTGACCAGCTCGTACGGGGCGCGCAGCTCCTTGGCGGCGGCGTACAGCTCGTTGTTGTCGTAGCCGCGCAGGCGGGCGATCTCGTTCTTGATCTGACGCAGGTGGCGCACGGCCTCGACGACGTTGCCGGTGCCGGCCTCGCCCTTGGAGCGGATCATCGCGGCGCCCTCGGCGATGCGGCGCAGGGCCTCGCCGAGGTTGGTGGCACCGCAGACGAAGGGGGTCGTGAACGCCCACTTGTCGGAGTGGTTGACCTCGTCGGCCGGGGTCAGGACCTCGGACTCGTCGATGTAGTCGACGCCGAGGGACTGCAGGACCTGGGCCTCGACGAAGTGGCCGATGCGGGACTTGGCCATGACCGGGATCGAGACGGCCTCGATGATGCCCTCGATCATGTCCGGGTCGGACATGCGGGCCACGCCGCCGTCCTTGCGGATGTCGGCCGGGACCCGCTCCAGGGCCATGACCGCGACGGCGCCCGCGTCCTCGGCGATCTTCGCCTGCTCCGGCGTGACGACGTCCATGATCACGCCGCCCTTGAGCTGCTCGGCCATGCCGCGCTTCACGCGGGCGGTGCCGGTCTCGGGAGCCTGGTTCTCGATGGTGGACACGGGTGACCTCACTGAAGTGAAAGAGGGCTTCTGCTCAGATGAGGAAACGTGAGTGGACCAGGCCACAGCAAGGGCCAATGGCAAGCCGGTGGATCCTTTTGATCCACCTGACGTTCAGGAGACCCGCTCCACCAGGGCCGCGGGCGGCTCGTCGTCCATCTCGAAGGCCAGCGGGAACGGGGCGTGGCCGGCCAGTCGGAACCAGCGCACCTTGCGGTGCTCGCGGAGCCTGCGGGCGGCCCCCACGGCGTCGTTGTGGAAACGGCGGGCCATGGGGACCCGGCGCACGGCCTCGGCCAGCTCGGTGGTCGCCGCCTCGCCCCCCGGGGCCTCCCGTACGACTTCGACCTGCTGCGGGTCCGCGAACACCGCCCGCAGGGCCTGGCTCAGCTCGCTCTCGGCGACCTCCCGCTGTTCCTCCTCGGCCTGCCGGGCCGCGTGCGCGGCCTCGTAGAGGACGATCGAGGCGGCGGGGTCCAGTACGCCCGAGGTCGCCAGCTCCTGCGTCACGGAGGCCCGCCGCAGCAGCTGCGCGTCCAGCGCGGCCCGCGCGGCGTCCATCCGCACGTGCAGCCGGTCCAGCCGTCCGGCCGTCCAGCTCAGGTACAGGCCGACGGCCACGAGCGCGACAAGGATCCAGATGAGGGTTGCGGTCACGGGCGAAGGCTATCGGGGTGCCGCGGCCCGGAACGAAGCCGTCGGCGTCCCGCCCGGGCTCAGTCCCGCGCCAGCCCGAACCGCGCCCGCAGGCCCGACCGCTCGTCCGTCGCCACCGCCGCCGTGCCCGTCGTGACCGTCTCGTACACCGACAGGATGTCCGCGCCGACCGTCGACCAGTCGAACCGCCGCACGTGGGTGCTCCCCCGCTCGCACAGTTCGGCCCGGCGGTCCGGGTCCGCCAGCAGGCGTACGGCCGCCTCGGCCAAGGCGTCCGCGTCCTCGTTGGCGAAGACCTCGCCGGCCGCGCCCTGGTCGAGGACCTGGACGAAGGCGTCCAGGTCGGAGGCGAGCACGGGGGCGCCCGCCGACATGGCCTCGACCAGGATGATGCCGAAGCTCTCACCGCCGGTGTTGGGCGCGATGTACAGGTCGACGCTGCGCAGGAGGCGCGCCTTGTCCTCGTCGCTGACCATGCCGAGGAACTCGACTCGGGAGCGAAGTTCCTTCGGCAGGTCCTCGACGGCGGCCTCCTCGTCGCCGCGCCCCGCTACCAGCAGTCGCGTCTGCGGGCGGGCGGCGAGGATCTTCGGGAGGGCCTTCATGAGCACCGGCAGGCCCTTGCGGGGCTCGTCGATCCGCCCGATGAAGCCGAGCGTGTCGCCCTGCCACTCCGGCTTCGGCTCGGCCTTGGCGAAGAAGTCGACGTCGACACCGTTGGGGATGACGACGGCGTCGCCGCCGAGGTGCTCGACCAGGGTGCGGCGGGCGTACTCGCTGACCGCGATCCGCGCGCTGATCTTCTCCAGCGCGGCCTGGAGGATCGCGTAGGCGGCGATCATCGCGCGCGAGCGCGGGTTGGACGTGTGGAACGTGGCCACGATCGGGCCCTGCGCCGCCCAGCAGGTCAGCAGGCCGAGCGACGGGGACGTGGGCTCGTGGATGTGGACCACGTCGAAGGCGCCGTCGTGCAGCCAGCGCCGCACCCGCGCGGCCGACAGGAAGCCGAAGTTCAGGCGGGCCACCGAGCCGTTGTACGGCACCGGGACCGCGCGGCCGGCCGAGACGACGTACGGGGGCAGCGGTGTGTCGTCGTCGGCCGGGGCGAGCACGGAGACCTCGTGGCCGAGGCGGATGAAGTACTCGGCGAGGTCACGGATGTGGAACTGGACGCCACCGGGCACGTCCCAGGAGTACGGGCAGACGATCCCGATTCTCACGAGGGTCCCTTCGCGGGGTCGAGGTCGGCGAGCCACAGGCGCTGGAGCATGTGCCAGTCCTCCGGGTGGTCGGCGATCCCCTTGGCGAAGACGTCGGCCAGTGCCTGTGTCATGACAGACGTCTTCTCCTCCCGGGTACCTGACTCGGGCACCTCGATCGGGGGATGCACCCGGCCCTTCATGACGGGCGAATCGTCGTACCAGAGCGTGACGGGCATCAGCAGCGCGCCCGTCTGCTGGGCGAGCAGGGCCGGGCCTGCGGGCATCCGGGCCCGGTCGCCGAAGAAGTCGACCTCGACGCCGGAGGCGGACAGGTCGCGGTCGGCGACCAGGCAGACCAGGCCGCCGTCGCGCAGCCGCCGGGCCAGGGTGCCGAAGGCGGTGCCGCCGCTGTGCGGCAGGACCTCCATGCCGAGGCCCTCGCGGTAGGCGACGAAGCGGTCGTACAGGGTCTCGGGCTTGAGGCGCTCGGCGACCGTGGTGAACGGCGTCTCCAGCTTGGTGGTGACCCAGGCGCCGGCCAGGTCCCAGTTGGCCAGGTGCGGCAGCGCGAGGATCAGGCCGCGCGGGGAGGCGATCCCGTCGGTCAGGTAGTGCGCGTCCTCGCACTCGAAGCCCGTCTTCACGCGCTCGGCGCTCCAGGCGGGCAACCGGAAGGACTCCATCCAGTAGCGCAGGTAGGAGCGCATGCCCGCGCGGGAAAGTTCGGCGAGGCGCTCGGGGCCGGCGTCGGGCACCACGCGCGCGTAGTTCGCCTCCAGGCGCTGCACGCCTTTGCCGCGCCGCTTCCAGGCGAGGTCGGCGATGCTCCGGCCGAGGCGGGCCGCGGCGGGTTCGGGGAGCTTCTTGACGGTGCTCCAGCCGAGGCCGTACAGCGCGTCGGTGAGCCGGTCGACAGTGCTCACTTCGCCGCCTCGCTCCCCTGGGACGCGTTCCGCTGCGCGGCCTCCTCCGCCTCGGCGGACTCGCGGCGGACGGTGACGACACGCTGGATCAGCGTGACGAGGCTGCCCACGGCGACGATCCACAGGGCGACCGGCAGCAGCCACTGGATGCCCGGCACGCCGAACGCATGCAGGCCCGCCAGACCGGCCGCGACCAGCGAGATCACCAGGCGCTCGGCGCGTTCGACGAGCCCGTTGACGGCGACCGGCAGTCCGATCGACTCGCCGCGCGCCTTGGTGTACGACACCACCTGGCCGCTGGCCAGGCAGAAGATCGAGACGGCGCACAGGACGTTGTCGTCGCCGTTGCCCGCGTACCAGAGCGCGAAGCCGCCGAAGATCGCACCGTCGGCGACCCGGTCCAGGGTGGAGTCCAGGAAGGCGCCCCAGCGGCTGGAGCGGCCCAGCTGGCGGGCCATGTTGCCGTCGACCAGGTCGGAGAAGACGAACAGGGTGATCACGATCGTGCCCCAGAAGAACTCACCCCTGGGGAAGAAGACCAGCGCGCCCGCGACCACACCGGCCGTGCCGATGAGCGTGACCGTGTCGGGGCTCACGCCCCGGCGGATGAGAAACGCGGCGAACGGTGTGAGGACACGCGTGAAGAATGCACGCGCGTACTTGTTCAGCATGGCCTTCCCGACGGTTGTTGTCGCCGCGGCCCTGGTGGTCGCCGGCTGGCCCATCGTAGCCACGCGCACGCGTGCGTGACGGGCGGGCACCCGCAGCCGTACCGCGATCCGGTGCACACGGCACGCTCACGGCGTGCGTGGCGCGATCGGCGTCCGTCGTATGGACGCAACGTGACGGGAGTGGAAAGCTCGAAGGACCGCGGGCGTCGCCGGAGCCGCCAGTGCACGCGGTACCGCGTGTCCGCGCCCACACAGACCTCACCGTCATGGGAGGCAGGATCATGGGCGACAAGGTGCAAACACACCCCGGGGCCGCCGGCAGGGCAGCGGCGGCCGACCAACCCGCGTCCGTACGGAATGTGGTGCTGGTCGGCCACTCCGGTTCGGGCAAGACGACTTTGGTGGAGGCCCTCGCGCTGACCGCGGGGGCCGTGAACCGGGCGGGCCGCGTGGAGGACGGCGGCACCGTCTCCGACTACGACGACATCGAGCATCGGCAGCAACGCTCGGTTCAGCTCTCGCTGGTCCCGGTGGAGTGGGACGGCATCAAGATCAACGTCCTCGACACCCCCGGATACGCCGACTTCGTCGGGGAGCTGAGGGCCGGTCTGCGAGCGGCGGACGCGGCCCTCTTCGTCGTCTCGGCCTCGGACGGGGTAGACGGCTCGACCCGCATGGTGTGGGAGGAGTGCCAGGCCGTCGGCATGCCCCGCGCGATCGTGATCACACACCTGGAGGCCGCCCGCGCGGACTTCGAGGAGATGACCCGGGTGTGTGCGGAGGCCTTCGGCGCCGACGACCCCGACGCCGTGCTGCCGCTGTACCTGCCGCTGCGCGGGCCGGAAGGTCCCGACGGGCACGCACCCGTGACCGGGCTGACCGGACTGCTGTCGCAGAAGCTGTTCGACTACGCGTCCGGGGAGCGCAAGGAGTCGGAGCCCGGCGAGGACCAGCTGCCGGACATCGCGGAGGCCCGCAACCGGCTGATCGAGGGAATCATCGCCGAGAGCGAGGACGAGACCCTCATGGACCGCTATCTGGGCGGCGAACAGGTCGAGGTCAAGACGCTGATCGAGGACCTGGAGCGGGCCGTCGCGCGCGGCACCTTCTTCCCCGTCCTGGCGGCCGCCCCCGCCGCTGAGGGCGCCAAACAAGGCCTCGGCACGGTCGAGCTGCTGGAACTGATCACCGGCGGGTTCCCGACGCCGTTCGAGCACCCCATGCCCTCGGTCACCACGATCGACGGCAAGCCGCGCGAGCTGAAGGCCTGCGACACGAGCGGCCCGCTGGTCGCCGAGGTCGTGAAGACCTCCTCCGACCCGTATGTCGGCCGTATCTCCCTGGTCCGCGTCTTTTCCGGCACCGTGCGTCCCGACGAGACGGTGCACGTCTCCGGGCACGGCCTGGCCGACCGCGGCCACGAGGACCACGACGTCGACGAGAAGATCGGCGCGCTGTCCATGGCGTTCGGCAAGCAGCAGCGCCCGGTGACACACGCCGTCGCGGGCGATCTGGTGTGCGTGGCCAAGCTCGGCCGCGCCGAGACCGGGGACACACTCTCGGCCAAGGACGACCCGCTCCTGATGGAGCCCTGGCAGATGCCCGACCCGCTGCTTCCGCTCGCCATCCACGCGCACAGCAAGGCCGACGAGGACAAGCTCTCCCAGGGGCTGGCCCGGCTGGTCGCCGAGGACCCGACGATGCGCCTGGAGCAGAACCAGGACACCCACCAGGTGGTCCTGTGGTGTCTGGGCGAGGCCCACGCGGACGTCGCACTGGAGCGGCTGCGCAGCCGGTACGGCGTCCAGGTCGACGTCGTACCGCACAAGGTCTCCCTTCGGGAGACGTTCGCGTCCAAGGCCGCAGGGCGCGGCCGGCACGTCAAGCAGTCCGGCGGGCACGGGCAGTACGCCATCTGCGAGATCGAGGTGGAGCCGCTGCCCGGCGGCTCGGGCGTGGAGTTCGTGGACAAGGTGGTGGGCGGCGCCGTACCGCGCCAGTTCATCCCGTCCGTGGAGAAGGGCGTACGGGCGCAGGCCGCGAAGGGAGTGGCTGCCGGCTATCCGCTGGTGGACGTGCGGATCACGCTGCTGGACGGCAAGGCGCACTCGGTGGACTCCTCCGACGCCGCCTTCCAGACGGCGGGCGCGCTGGCCCTGCGCGAGGCCGCGGCCGGGACACGGATCCATCTGCTGGAGCCCGTGGCCGAGGTGACCGTGCTGGTCGCCGACGACTACGTGGGCGCGGTGATGAGCGATCTGTCGACCCGGCGCGGCCGGGTGCTCGGCACCGAGCAGGTGGGCTCCGGGCGGACCCTGATCCGGGCGGAGGTGCCGGAGTTCGAGATCGGCCGCTACGCCATCGACCTGCGCTCCCTGTCGCACGGTACGGCCCGGTTCGACCGCGCGTACGCGCGGCACGAGCCGATGCCGCCGCAGATCGCCGAGCGAATCCGTGAACAGGCGGGCGAATCGGCGTAGTTCACCACGCTTGCCTCGGTGCGCCGGCGGGCGGCTTCGGCCGTCCGCCGGCACGGTGTCAGTGGCTGCGGATACGCTGATCACCTGATCACGTCGTGCCGAACTCATGCGGTCGTGGTGCGGTATCGACGCGTCGGCCTGTTCAACAGGTGTGCGGAACACGGAAGTCGGGAAGGCCGCAGAAGCGACACCGGCGGCGATGGGGGCGGGAATGTCGGTTGGAACGGAGTGGGACGGACCGCAGGTGCCCGTCTCCGGCGACGAAGGCCAGGCGGCGACGTTCGCGCTGGCCTCGGCGGCCTACCGGGACAACGTGATCGAGGACATCAAGAAGACCGACAACGAGTGGCATCAGTCGACGGTCAAGGCCGGCAAGTGGAAACTGGTCAGGCCGAACCTGGGCGAGGCCTTCTCCCGGGCCGTCGTCGACCGCATGCTCGCTCCCGGCCGCAAGCCGCTCATCCAGTCCTTCGGCGCCGAGCCCCAGGTCGTCGTGGAGCACTGCCTGGCGGCCAACAACATCCGCCGGGAGCGCGACAACCGGCTGTCCACCGTGATGGTGCTGTCCGGCCTGATCTTCCTGCCGGGGCTCATCGGCTGGCTGCTCGTCTTCCAGCTGCGCTCGTTCGTCGCCAAGCGCGACGACAAGCGGGCCGGGGCGCTCGCCACCGCGCTGCTCACCGGGGTCGGCGTGATCGCCGCGCTCTTCCTGCTGAAGATGCCGTTCACCGGGTTCTGGGCGTGGTACGCGCGGGGGGCCGTCGTCGCCCCCGTGCTGGGCTGGTTCTGGGCCAAGCAGATCTGCGAGCGCACCGCGAAGGACCTGCGGGCGCGCTGGGACGGCCTGCTCTCGGGCAGCAGCGTCGGCGCGAAGGTCCCCGAGGCCGTGCCGCGCGGCCCCGGCGAGACAGCGGCCGAGCAGCTGCGCCAGTCGCTGGCCCGGCTCGGCGCCGAGCAGCAGTCCAACTCGGTCTTCTACGCCGGCCCCAAGGGCATACTCGGCATGGGCACCCGCTGGGGCGCCTGGCAGCTCGCCGAGGACCTGGTGCCCGCCGACCCCACCCGGGAGATCCACCCCTTCCGCAGCTGGGACGTCATACGCGCGATCCACGACCAGCTGCGGATGCTGGAGCGCGGCCCGCTGAACACCGGCGGCTTCCCGAAGCCCTCGATACGGCACTGGATCGTCACGCCGATCGGCGAGAAGGCGACGGAGGTGTCCCGGCCGGGGGGCACGGACGTCGAGGCGTTCCAGGTCAAGCAGCACGCCATACAGGAGATCTGCAACAAGCAGCAGTTCGGCAGCGGCGACCGGCACTACCTGGGCGTGCAGTGGACGCTGTGGGACGGCCAGCTGGTCATCACGATGCTGATCACGGTGACCGTGCTGCACGAGACGCTGCGCATCGAGGTGACCGGGCACGCCCTGGGACCGGTGAACCCGCTGTTCACCACGAAGTCGGCGGCGCCGACCAAGGAGGTCGCCAAGTCCCTCAAGCCGTGGGAGAACCGCACGGTCAAGCTGCCGCTGGTCCCGACCGACGAGGTGGTACGGCTTGCCGCGCGCGCCCCGCTGACCTGGTATCCGCCGCTGCTCAACTGGCTCGGCGGTTCCCTGGCGCTGCCCGAGCCGTTCGGCCTGCGGCACGCCTGGGCCGATCAGCCGTGGCGGCACCGCTTCATGGCCGACGACGCGCTGCGCGCGGCCACGCCGGTGCTGAGGGTGGTGCACTCGGCCGCGCTCCGGGTCCTGTCGGACAACGGCGTGAACACGGAGAAGTTCGGCAACCGGTCGTCCGTGCTCAGCGGGTTGGTGCAGGACGCGTCGCCGCGCAAGGCCGACCTCTACGACGCGTAGGCCTCCGGCGGCTCGACCGGGGGCTGTGCTCCGGCGGCGCCAGCTGGGGTTCCTGGGGGCTGCCGCCCCCCAGACCCCCGCTTCGGCTCTGGACGGGCCCTGTCCTCAAACGCCGGACGGGCTCCGGTGCCGGGAAGTCATGCCGTCGGCCAGGCCTCCGCCAGCATCTTTCTCGTGTCGGCCAGCAGCTGCGGCAGGACCCTGGTGTGGCCGACCACCGGCATGAAGTTCGTGTCGCCGCCCCAGCGCGGGACGATGTGCTGGTGCAGGTGGGCGGCGATGCCGGCGCCGGCCACGGTGCCCTGGTTCATGCCGATGTTGAAGCCGTGCGCGCCGGAGGCGGTGCGCAGGGCGGTCATCGCCTGCTTGGTCAGCTCGGCCAGCTCGGCGGTCTCCGGCACGGTGAGGTCGGTGTAGTCGGCCACGTGCCGGTACGGCACGGTCATCAGGTGGCCGCCGTTGTACGGGTACAGGTTGAGGACGGCGTACACGTGCTCGCCACGGCGGACGATCAGTCCGTCCTCGTCGGACTTGGCCGGGATCGAGCAGAAGGGGCAGCCGTCGTCGGCCCCCGGACCGGTCGGCTTGTTCTCGCCCTGGATGTAGGCCATCCGGTGGGGCGTCCACAGGCGCTGGAACGCGTCCTGCGTCCCCACTCCGATCTGCTGCTCCGGCTCACTCGTCATGCAAAGCAGCATATGGCTTCGCCCGTTCGCGGCGTGTCGCCGGGGCGGCAGGACGGCGCTCACCGGCCAAGCTTGGCCGGTGGACGACGACAGCCCCGCGGCTCGCTGGGAGCAGCGCACCGAGATCCCGCTCTTCGCGGCGTCGCTGATCTTCATGGCCGCCTATGCCACCCGGGTCCTGGCCGTGGGCCTGCCGCCCGCCTGGCGGAACCTGTGCGGGTTCGCGATGCTCGCCCTCTGGGCGCTGTTCGCCGTGGACTACGTGGTGCGCTGGCGGCTCGGCGGGCAGCGCTTCCTGCGCTTCGCCACCACGCACTTCCTGCACACGGCCGTGGTCGTGCTGCCGCTGCTGCGCCCGCTGCGAATCGTTCCGCTCTACGACGTGATCCAGCGCCGGCAGGGGGAGCCCCGGCTCTCGCTGTACGCACGCGTGATCGCCTACGCGAGCCTGTCCACCCTGCTGCTCGGCTTCTCCGGCGCCCTCGCGGTCTACCAGCAGGAACGCGGGGCGCCCGGTGCCACGATGCGCACGTTCGGGGATGCCGTGTGGTGGGCCGCCTCGACCCTCAGCACGGTCGGCTACGGCGACATCACCCCGGTGACCAGGCTCGGCCGGGTGATCGCGACCGGGATGATGGCCTGCGGGCTGGGCCTGCTCGGCGCGGTGACGGGTTCGTTCTCGTCCTGGCTGATGCAGACCTTCTCCCGTGAGGGCGACGAAAGGCCCCCGGGGAGGTGATCCCCGGGGGCCCGCCGGGCTGTGCGGATCAGACCTGGGTCCGCTCCTCCACGACCTTCGCGATCTTGGCAATGGCCTCGTCGAACGGGATGCCGTTCTCCTGCGAACCGTCACGGTAGCGGAAGGACACCGAACCGCCCGCCATGTCCTCGTCGCCCGCGATGACCATGAAGGGCACCTTCTGCTTCTGGGCATTCCGGATCTTCTTCTGCATGCGGTCCGAGGAGGAGTCGACCTCGACGCGCAGGCCCTTCTTCCGGGCCGCGGCGGCGAACTTCTCCAGGTACTCGACGTGCGCGTCGCCGATCGGGATGCCGAGCGCCTGGACGGGGGCGAGCCACGCCGGGAAGGCGCCCGCGTAGTGCTCCAGGAGCACCGCGAAGAAGCGCTCGATCGAGCCGAAGAGGGCGCGGTGGATCATCACCGGGCGCTGCTTCGAGCCGTCCGGGCCGGTGTACTCCAGGTCGAAGCGCTCGGGCAGGTTGAAGTCGAGCTGGATGGTCGACATCTGCCAGGTACGGCCGATCGCGTCCTTGGCCTGGACGGAGATCTTCGGGCCGTAGAAGGCGGCGCCGCCCGGGTCGGGCACGAGGGGCAGGCCCTGCTTCTCGGCGACCTGGCGCAGCGTCTCGGTCGCCTCCTCCCAGACCTCGTCCGAGCCGACGAACTTCTCCGGGTCCTTGGTGGACAGCTCCAGGTAGAAGTCGGTCAGGCCGTAGTCGCGCAGCAGGCCGAGGACGAAGGTGAGCGTCTTGTCCAGTTCCTCGGACATCTGCTCACGGGTGCAGTAGATGTGCGCGTCGTCCTGGGTGAAGCCGCGGGCCCGGGTCAGGCCGTGCACGACGCCCGACTTCTCGTACCGGTACACGGTCCCGAACTCGAAGAGGCGCAGCGGCAGTTCACGGTAGGAGCGGCCGCGCGCATCGAAGATCAGGTTGTGCATCGGGCAGTTCATGGGCTTGAGGTAGTAGTCCACGCCCTCGTCGAGCTGCATGGGCGGGTACATGCCCTCGGCGTACCAGTCCAGGTGGCCCGACGTCTCGAAGAGCTTCCCCTTGGTCGCGTGCGGGGTGTAGACGAACTCGTAGCCCTCTTCCTCGTGCCGGCGGCGCGAGTAGTCCTCCATCACACGGCGGACGATGCCGCCCTTGGGGTGGAAGACGGCGAGGCCGGAGCCGATCTGCTCAGGGATCGAGAAGAGGTCCAGCTCGTTGCCGAGCTTGCGGTGGTCGCGCTTCTCGGCCTCGGCGAGGAAGTCCAGGTACGCCTTCAGCTCGTCCTTGGACGGCCAGGCGGTGCCGTAGATGCGCTGGAGCATCGGGTTCTTCTCGCTGCCGCGCCAGTAGGCGGCCGCGTTGCGCATCAGCTTGAACGCCGGGATGAGCCGGGTCGAGGGCAGGTGGGGACCGCGGCAGAGGTCCTTCCAGCACAGCTCGCCGGTCTTGGCGTCCAGGTTGTCGTAGATCGTCAGCTCACCGGCGCCGACCTCGACGTCCGCGCCGTCGTCGGAGGAGGCGGAGCCCTTGAGGCCGATCAGCTCCAGCTTGTACGGCTCGGAGGCAAGTTCCTCGCGGGCGCTCTCGTCGGTGACGACGCGACGGGAGAAGCGCTGGCCGCGCTTCTGGATCTCCTGCATCTTCTTCTCGATGGCCTTGAGATCCTCGGGCGTGAACGGCTTCTCGACGTCGAAGTCGTAGTAGAAACCGTCCTTGACCGGCGGGCCGATGCCCAGCTTGGCCTCGGGGAACAGCTCCTGCACGGCCTGCGCCAGGACGTGCGCGGTGGAGTGGCGCAGGATGTTCAGGCCGTCTTCGGAGGAGATCTCGACGCCCTCGACGGTCTCGCCGTCCTTGACCTCGTGGGTGAGGTCCTTCAGCTCGCCGCCCACGCGTGCGGCGATGACCGAGCGCTCGCCCGCGAAGAGGTCGGCGGCCGTGGTGCCCGTCGTCACCACGCGTTCGTCCCGCTCGGAATCGCGTTGGATGATCACACGGACGTCTGACACCGGTCTCTCCTGACTGAAGGTGGGGTGCGGCGCCATACCAGGAGCGCGCGCACAAGGGATCGTACCGACCCGACACCACCGACCGCGAAACGGTCACCCTCAGTCCTCGCCCCCGTACGCCTCCCCGCACGCCTCTTCGAAGAAGTCGAGATTCTCCTGCAGGGACTTCATCAGCCGGTCCCGCTCGGCGTCGTCGACCTGCACGGGTACGACCCCGGACGCGCCGGTGAGCCTGCGGAAGCCGCCGCGGCGCTCGAGCCGGCCGTGCACCCGCACCGGGAGGCCGACGAGATGGGCGTGGCCGGCGATGCGGTAGTCCTCCTCGTCCAGGGTGACGCGGACGTGCGGGACCTCGGCGCCCGCGAGCACCCGCAGTCGTACGGTGCCCTCGCCGCGCGGTCCGGAGCGGCGCAGGCGGACCACCGCTCCGGTGATCCGGACCGGGACCGAGGGTTCCTCCTGGAGGTAGCGGGCGCCGGCCGCGTGCAGCACGGGCAGGTCTCCGGGGGAGAACTCGACGGGTTCGGCGGAGGCGGCGCAGCCCTCGGGCACTCCGGCTCCGGGGGCCCAGGCGATGGCGATGCGGGCGCCCTCGGTGCCGCGGACGAGTGTGGTCAGCGCCTCGGTCAGTTCGCGGCTGACGCCGGCCTCGACGGCCCCGTCGAAGGCGTCCATGCCGCCGGTGGCGCGCTGGTAGTCGATGGCCTCGCGGGCCGCGTAGAGGGCCTGGTGGAGGCGGACGGCGAGCGTACGGCCGGTGGGCACGGGCACGAAGGCAGTCAGCCGGCGGCCCTCGGCGGCGGGGCCGACGAGGACGTTCTCCAGGAGGCCGGCGGCGGGCCGGCGGTGCCGGGCGCCGTAGTAGCCGGCACGCGCGCGCGTGGCGAGCGCGGCCGCGAGGAGCATCTGGCGGGCGGCGGAGCGCAGGCGCTCGTCGACCGTCCACGGGGAGGCGCCGACGGGCCCGCTCGGAGTGTCCCGCCACCAGCGGATCTCGTCGCTGGGCACGGCGAGGGAGATCAGCACCTCGCGCGCGGCGGGGGTGTCGTTGCGGGCCAGGGCGTCGAGGGCCTCGCCGAGCAGGTCGTCGCTGTCGGGGAAGGCCCGGCTCTCGGGCACCAGCAGGCTGGTGCCGCCGCCGCCCGGACCGGGCGGGGTCCAGCGGCCGTAGCGCCCGGCCGCTCCCCCGCGCCGCTGCCAGCCGTGCCGGTGCAGCAGGGCGCCGAGCACGGCGGGGTCGACCTCGGCCGGGTCCGGCGGCCGGTTCCAGGAGAGGTCTTCGGGATGCGGCCGGACCTGCCGGGCCGGCTCGTCGTACGGACGGATCCTCATGGCCTGCCTCCCGTCCCGACCCGCGTCATGATCTCGCACAGCGCCCGGTCGTCGAAGATGCGCGAGGTCGGTATCCGCACGGTGGTCCGGTGCCGGCCGGTGACCGGCTGGCCGGCGAGGTTGACCCAGTAGCAGCAGTGCCTCAGGTCGAGCCGGTCGTGGCTGGCGCGCAGCCAGTCGTCCTGGGAGCGCGGGACCAGCATGACGACCAGGATCTTGTGCACCGAGACGGGTGTGCGGGCGAGTTTGCGCAGGTGGTCGTTGTCGAGCGTGAAGGAGAAGAAACGGCCCCGGGGGTTCGGCGCGACTTGGTAGGTGCATTTGAGCTGCACCTTGATGGTGACCTCGTCGTCGACGGTGTGTCCGGGTGCGCTGTGGCTGACGTGCCAGTCGATGCCGTTGTCCGGAAAGGGCTGGGACAGCGAGCAGCCCGCCGCGGCGGCGACCGCGTGCAGATAGCCCACCTGCAGTGTCTCCATGCACGCGGTGGTGGCGAGCGTGCCGCGGACGGTGCCCGGGCGTTCGGGCAGCAGCCCGCCCCGCTCGGGCTGCGCTATGGCCATGACCAACAGCCTTCCAAGCCAAGAGTTTCCCCGCTGCGGGCTGCTGAACTGCAAAGACCCGCACTCCTGTTGTGTCCTTGCGGCGTACGGCGCAAACGGCCCGGGTATCACCAAACGGGCAGAAGACGGAACTTCATCTGCCGTGGGTGAACGAGGAGTTGGGTTGGGATGACGTACTGGTACGAGGGGGCGCTGGCCGCCTTCGACACGGAGACGACGGGCGTCGACGTGGAGACCGACCGGATCGTGTCGGCCGCCGTCGTCGTCCAGGACGCGCCGGGCACCCGGCCGCGCATCACCCGGTGGCTGGTGAACCCGGGTGTGCCGGTGCCGGAGGGGGCGACCGCGGTGCACGGGCTGACGGACGAACACCTGCAGCACAACGGCCGCTGGCCGGCGCCGGTGATGTTCGAGATAGCCGAGCAGCTGGCCGAGCACGCGGCGATGCGACGTCCGCTGGTGGTGATGAACGCGCCGTTCGATCTCACGCTGCTGGACCGGGAGTTGCGCCGGCACCGGGCCTCCTCGCTGGACCGCTGGTTCGAGGCGACTCCGCTCCAGGTGCTGGATCCGCGGGTCCTGGACAAGCACCTGGACCGCTACCGCAAGGGGCGGCGCACGCTGACCGACCTGTGCGCGCACTACGGCGTGACGCTGGAGGGCGCGCACGACGCGGCGGCGGACGCGTTGGCCGCGCTGGATGTCGTACGCGCCGTGGGCCGCCGTTTCGCGACGCGGCTGGAGCGGCTCTCCCCCGCCGAACTGCACACGCTCCAGGCGGGCTGGCACGCGGCACAGGCCCGCGGTCTTCAGGCGTGGTTCGCGCGCAGCGGCTCGGAGGAGACGGTGAACACGGACTGGCCACTGCGGCCGGAGCTGCCGGCGGCGGCGTGACGGCCGTGACGGACCTGGAGCAGCTCCCCCGTGGCAGCAAAAAAGCCGGTCCGCTGATGCGGACCGGCTCTTTCCCGGTGGGCGATACTGGGTTCGAACCAGTGACCTCTTCGGTGTGAACGAAGCGCTCT